>JAAENG010000264.1 GCA_024224665.1 Chloroflexota bacterium
AATGATGACTGGGAAGACTACCACAGCTTTCGCAGGCAGCAAAGACATCTCCGCCTCTACTCCTCTCCCTTCCCTACGCAAGACTCTTTGGAAAATGTCGCTCTCGATCCTGCCTCACCACCCTCCGACAATATAATCTCTTTCCAGGCCGCCAAGCACAAGCGCGTACAGCCTATCTCCAGCACAAATCAGCAGGTCGCCTGAGCACGTTCTAACTCAAAAAGGACACACCCAATAGAGGATGCGATGCCATTCAAAACCTATCGACAACACGGGCACATCCACAATCTGTTTGTCTTACAAGAATACAGGGGACAGGGGATCGGCAAGCGCTTGATCCGACAATTCATGCAAAGATGCGAAGAAAATAATGTCCATCGAATCGTCACAGACTCAGACGATATAGCAGCCTTGCGACGCTTTTATACATCTCTTGGATTTCACATTACGGGCGTCAACTACGAAATGGACACTAGCGACCATGGCTCGGAGGAATAAAACAATGGCAAACACACGATTCAATCCAAGCATCATCGAAGAGGGTCTGGGCGCGCTGGCGATTGCTGGCAGTATCGTGACCAGCCCCTTGCTTCGGCCCTGGTACAGCAAATGGGGCGCTAGCGCAGAGGAAGTGATAAGGCCTTTGCCTGGCGATGAACTGGTGCTCAACCCTGTGCTTGAATCCACCCGCGCCATTACCATTCAGGCGCCAGCAGCCGGGGTTTGGCCCTGGTTGGTGCAGATGGGTCAGGGTCGGGGTGGATTATACAGCTATGAACGGTTGGAAAACTTAGGCGGTTGCGACATGCACAACGCAGACCGCGTCATCCCGGAATACCAGCATCTGGAGGTTGGCGACAAGGTTCGCATTGTTCCCGAAGGACGTGAGCCCTATTTTGTCGTGTCCGCCACCGAGCCGGGTCGGGCGATTATTCTGAGTGGTGATGATCCCCCCACGACCTGGGCGTTCACATTGGAACCAATCGGCGATAGATCGACACGTTTGATCATCCGTTGGCGGCAGGAATACGAACCAAACTTTGCTAATGTCCTGGGATGGCGTGTGTTCGTAGATCCAATCACCTTTGTGATGGAGCGCAAGATGATGCAGGGCATCAAGGTGCGAGCCGAAGCGGCCGCATCAGATTGACGTTTTTTCAATTGTTAGCAGGCTAAATTAGGAGAAAGAGATGGTGAAGATTCTATTTGCGCTTTTTCTGATCGCTCATGGTTTGGTACATGCGGGTCTTGCCGCCGCCCCTATTCCCAAGGATCCTGAGCCAAAGCCCGGTGCTTTTTTCACCGACACAAGTCGAAGCTGGCTGCTCCCTCAATTAGGCTTGAATGCTTCCACCGTTCAGTGGGTCGGCATTCTCCTGGTTGTTCTGGCCACAGTAGGCTTTGTCTTTGCCGGCCTCGGCGTATTGGGGGCGCCAGGACTAAGCACGATCTGGCGAATCGTTGCTGTGGTTTCTTCCTGCCTGTCGTTGCTACTGCTGGTCCTCTTCTGGCATCCGTGGCTGCTTGTAGGCATATTGATCGATGTTGGGATTCTGATCGCCCTGCTTTGGGTCAAGTGGCCACCGCTATTATCGAGATGACACATCTGCAACAATGTTTCGGGTGTGTCCTAAACGAGTTGGGAGCAGACTAACCCGCAAAGGCTACTTCTGGAAAGCATCAGTCAAATAATTAATAACGAATAACCAATAATTAATTGCTAATAGAACTGCTCGATATCAAGGCCACAGTGATACCAACATTGTTCTCACCACTCAGGCGCTATACGGCTGCACCCTTCATTAACCGTTCACTATTAATTATTCCTAATGTCCTTCCCTGCCCAGCCCAAGGCTTTCTGGGAAAACCTTATCACAATCTGGCAAAAAGAACGGAGCAGATGGGCTCACCAATAACTCATCTAGGACACACCCATTCAAATTTATGTACGCTGATGTACGCTGATGAGTGCTGATTTAACACTTTATTCACCAGGATAGTTTCAGCATTGTCGATGTGTCCGGGCTCAAGTTGGGGCGATTAATCTGCGCCATTGTTTCCCTACTGTTTGGCGTCCTTCCAACTGTTTGGCGCGAAACACACAAAACAGACCCCATCCCGCGTCAAAAGTCAGCGGCTACCCGCTAAACACCGCTGCTCACTCATACATGATTGGCTCATTCCACGCCAGATCCCAGACCACCGAATGAAATTCCAGATCGAACCACTCGTCAAATAGCTCAGGGGTGCGGCGCTGTGGCCAGGTGGATCGGCCCCGATACCAGGCTAACATCACCTGGCGCCAGCACCCGCCGCCAGATGCGTGGCTGGATGTGCTTGAGGGTGATTTTGAGTTGGTGGATGGGGGTGTAGTCGTTTGATTGTGCTTGCATTGTTTCACCTGTTCATATCTCAACGTGTGTTGGCGTCTGGCATGCCAACCATCGCTCATCACCGATTTGAGAACCAAACACCGAAATCATCTATCGCTTGATAATTGGGCGATTTTCGATCTAGCGCCTTCATGTCTGCCAGCGGAAAATGATAGTGCTCGCGTCCCCGGCGGCAGTTCATGATCACGCCATAGGAGTCGTCTACATCCTCGACAGCCAGAACGAGCAGTCGATCATCAACCCGCAGCGGTCCCCGTCCTTGACTTTCATACACTTCGGCTTCAAAGGGAAAGGAGAGATGGCGCTGCAAGTAGTCGGCCCAGACCACCATCTGCTTCCAATCGCCCTCCAAAACGGCCTCGCCTAACACGGCCTGAATGCGTTTTCCCTCTTCGCCCAGGGCCGCCCAGCCATGCAGCGCGCCTAGCTCGTCCCGGACTCTTTGAACATCCCTGGGCGTGTCTCGGGGCGCCGCAGGCTCCACGTCCTCGGGAAACAGATAGAGTTGGCTCCAATCCAGCCCCTGCTCTTCACACTGTTCGATGTACTCGGCAGACCATGAGCGTATGGTGATGCTGTCCAACTCGATCACGATTACAGGCGTATTCTGGGCAAGGCCAGATATATCGATGACTCGACCATGCCAGCCGCTCCAGTCGCTGTGAGGATCGTCGGGGTCGGTGATGCCCTCTTTGATGCGTACGACGTCACCGATTTTGAATTTTGGTTGTGTTTTGTTCATGATTGAATGCTCCTTTACCTACTCAGGCGGTGGGCTATCATGCGCCACGGACGGATGCGCGGGCGGCGGGTCCAGCAGCGTCTCATACGCCTTGCCCGTCTCCATCGCCCGTTGCATGGCGTCGTAGATCTCCAGGATGACGCGCTTGGTGCGGTATTCGCCGTGCGCGACCTCGTCCTTGCGCTTGACGATGGGGAAAGTGTCCATGATGTAGTCCACGTCGTCTCGTTCGATGCCGTAGAGATGGAAGTAGGCGGCGTCCAGCTCGCAGCGCAGGAGGAAACGGCGGGATTCGTCCCAACGGTAGGGCGGGGGGAGGTGAGGCGGGTGGCGTAGGGGTGATCGCCCAGGGCGGCAAGCAGGTCGCGGGCGAAGGATTGCAGATCCCAGGCGGTGTAGATGAGTTCGGCGGTAGTTCATCCAAACTACTGAATAGTGGTTGCTGTAAGTGACCATTGTTTTTCCGAAACATCTTTGACCTCTTTCTGCGGGGACTCGAGGCTTTGTCGCCCCAATGCTTGCCCCCCTATTTTACCAACTTCGCGACATTTACGCGAGTTCTCAAATTAGCTCATCCGTTCTCCCTTTTTCAGGGGAGTCATAAATGCTTTTAAATCGTTCCATTTGATACCGGATGTGGATCTCTCATTCGAAAACTTTCCCGAGTTTCTTGATGTCAGAACCAAATTGATGCGCCAAAGCCTGGCAGACCTGCTTAACGTACAGCTAACCAATGGATTTGATGAGGAGTAAATGGCTTTCGACGAGGATATGAGTCGATTCCGTAGCTGTCCTGCTGACATCCGTAGAGAATCTAATCTTCTAGCCAATTAGTGTATTAGTCAATCACACTTTGCGCATCAGTCTGGCGAAAAAGATGAGACTAACTGAGCCAAATACGATTGGCGAATTCGTTAGGTGATAGCCCTGGAATTGGCAGGCCTTGATGAGGACGATCGTTGTACTCGTTGAGAAATTGTGTGAGAAGTAAGGCCAATTCCTCAT
>JAAENG010000265.1 GCA_024224665.1 Chloroflexota bacterium
ACGCCACAGATTGCGTGTCCTGCACGCCCGTACACTACAGGCATTCCGCGAAGGAGGGCTGAAATTATTCCATCAAAGGAATTTATATCCCACCACTCCACGGCCCTAAGTTTGGCCGCTGTCGATTCCCAACCGCTGGGCAATCGTTTCGAGAAGCCCGTGGCTGGATGTACGTGGTCAAAGAGTTCTCGGTTCTCTGCCGTGTCGAGCGGCAGGATACCCCTAGACGCGATCTCTCTGATATTGGATGGGATACTCGAGCCTGACCCTGCCGACCGCCCTACGCGTGTGTATAGGCTGATTGCAGACAGTCTGATTGATAACCGCTTACCGATAGCCATGGACTGAGCAATTTCAAACGCTTGTGCTGTCGCATTACTGGCACAGCTACCTTCATTTTTTTGGTCAAAGATCCGACTGGTCAACACGCCCAGGCCCATAGCCTCGGTTGTCAGGTCGCCCCATGCCTCACGCGGGATCAACTCAAGCTCACGTTCGTAGACAGGGAACTCTGAGCCGCAAAGATCCGTTCGTTTCTGGCACCCTGACACGTAGCCTGACGGATGATCAATATCGTTTACAAACATCATTTGACCCCCGCTTTTTCCATGAACCCATCGACAGTATCGGGCAAACTGCCCGCAAAGAAAACCTTGCCCTTATCGTCTGCGAAACAGACCCCAGGAAGGTTGCCTTCCAGAAGATCAAGATAATCCTTCAGTACATCCGTCTTCGCTTGGTCTGGGTCCACTATCCTGATTTCCAGGTCGCTCAGCTTCGGCTCTTGCCTTAGCTTTAAGAATAGCTGCGCCAGCTTCGGAGTCTGCTGTGATGACTCGCGGAAGACCATTGCCCAAGCTACCCCTTGCGGTGGAACTACGATAGGGTTATCGTCCTCGCCTGCGACCTCCACCACGCAGGAGGCACTAGACGCCTCGTATACGGCCTGGAGTCGTCTGATCGACTCCGTAAGCCTTCTGACCTCAAGATCGTCACCAGCGGCCTCCTGGGCCCCTTTAACGGCAATCTCTAGGTCGTTCAGCCAGCTATTGAGGCTGACGCTGATCGTATAGGTGCCAGGACGCCTTGCTTGG
>JAAENG010000266.1 GCA_024224665.1 Chloroflexota bacterium
CAGATCATGAATCAGACCGAAAAGGCACAGATGAACGACCTCTGCGATGAAGTGCGGGCAGCCATCGCCAGGGAACCTGTGGTTCAACTCCACCAACTCGATATCGCCGCCTGGCAAGCAAAAGGTGGTTTCTTAGATGAAGCCATCATAAAATTAATACATTCAGATCGCAAGTAGGACATAAACAGCTCGAACACGCAACACGAATCACGCAACACGAATCACGCAACACGAATCACGCAACACGAATCACGCGCCATTCAAGATCCATCTAACCCCAAATAGCTCGACAATCGTCAGCCAAAGAGAGAATTAATATGCGAACATTTAGCGGGGCCTGGCCGGCCCTCATCACCCCATTTACAGACAATGATCAAGTCAATGAGCAGGTTCTGCAGAGAATGGTCGAGTATCTCATCGAAAAAGGTGTTGGTGGATTCTACCTCTGTGGCCGCACCGGCGAAGGCCCCTCGATGTCGTTGCTGGAAAGAAAGAGGGTGGCAGAGACGGTGGTCGCTCAGGTGAAGGGACGCTTACCAGTCATCATTCAGGTGGGCACATCGGTTGTCCCCGACGCCGTCGAACTGGCCCGACATGCTCAGACAATCGGCGCCGATGGCGTCAGCAGCCTTATCCCCGAACGTTTCAGCAGCAGTCAGAGCATATACGACTATTACTCGATTGTCGCCAACGCAGCCCCGGACCTTCCCTTCTTTCCCTATATCTTTGGGTCCGAAATCGACGCCGAAGCCCTGATGACCTCCTTGCTGGCGATCCCCAATGTGGCCGGTACCAAGTACACCAGCCCCAATATGTACGAACTACAGTTCATCGCCTCGATGCGTGACAGCGACTGGACGGTTTTCTCTGGCATGGACGAACAATGTATGTTCGCTGCCATGTGGGGGAGTAAGGCCAACATTGGTTCGACTCTCAACCTTATGTCTGGGGCCTACAAAGAGATCCACAGATTGGTGCAATCAGGTGACGTCGCCGCCGCTCAGACGATCCAGCTGCGCGCCAATCAGGTCACACGTACATTGTTCTCATTCGGATTCATGGGCGCGCTAAAAGCTTCACTAGGCCTGCTTGGATATGAGTGCGGCCAACCCAGGTTGCCGCAGCTTGCTCTGCCCCGGGATAAGCATGAGGCGCTGAGTGATGCTCTGAATGATGTGCGATTCAGAGAACTGGCCGACATGTAGGTTGCAGTCGCCCTTCGCCAGCCGACGCCTCATCAGATCAGCCGCGACCATGACATCTACACTAACCGACAGCCTTCTGCGCCTGACGCTACATGATTTCGGCGATCTGAGCGTAACTGCATTTGAGTTCCCCATGCCCGAGTTGTCTGCAACGTTCACCGTCAGCTTCTGGTTTCGGGCGCTCTCACTGCAAACAAGACAGGTTCTGGTCAGTGTGGGAAACCGAGAATCGGTGCAGAGCGGCTGGTCACTATACCTATCCGATAATGACCTGCACCTGCGGGCAAATTTCGATGGCCGGCGAACCGTGCAGGAACGTATTCCAATCAGCGCTGTCGATCAGTGGCATCATGTGGCGGCCATAATCGATCCGATCAATCAGACCTTGCGTGGCTATCTGAACGGCGCACGTGCGGGCTGGCAGGCAGGCCCGTTGCATGAACAGCTTGCGCCGGGGGCCGCGGTAGAAGACCAACGTTTGATCATCGGCGGTTATACCGACACAGCGGGTGGGCACTTCGACTATAGTTTTGGCCGCAATGGCAGCGGGCTGATCGATGATTTTCGACTCTACGATCGGCCTCTGACGTCAGGCCAGGTCGCCCAATTGTTTGGCGACAAGAACCGGCCTGCTTCCGTCCGTTCCAATCGAATCCCAACCCTAACATCTGGCTCTGCCCTGCTACCTGTCACCCCGGTGTTCGTCAATGGCGAGGATGGCTACGCCTGTTATCGTATTCCCGCCATCGTGCGGGCACTGAATGGTGATCTGGTCGCTTTTGCCGAGGGGCGATTGGCCGCGTGCAGCGATTCGACACCCATCATTCACCTGGTCTGTAAACGCAGTAGCGACAACGGAGGCAGTTGGGGACCATTACTTACGGTAGCCCGCAACTTCATCGCCGGCAGTGAGCATGCCTGCATGAACCCCACACCTGTGGTAGATCAGGTGCACGGCACGGGGCGGATCATCCTGGTGTTCAACAAAATGGAGCACTCTGAGTGGGAGATCGTCAGTGGGAAGGGCATGTTTCGTGTTTTCTGCCTCTTTAGCGACGACCTCGGCATGTCCTGGTACGGCGAAAAAGACATCACACTGCAAGTGCATAAGCCTTACAATCCCGGCTACATCCACATCTATGCACATGCTGCCCAGTCTGACAATGCCAGTTTCGACTGGCGCAAACATGCTGTTCAACCGGGGCATGGTATCCAGTTGCTGAGATCGTCTGAGACTCGAGGGCGGCTTGTTTGCATGGGCAGCTATACGAGCGGGGAGGACTCAGTATTCGATTCGCGCAATTACGCTTTTTACAGTGATGATCTGGGCAGGTCCTGGCAGATCGGCGGGATCATCGGGCGGCGAGAGGATGGTAGCGAGGCGAAGGGCTTGAATGAGGGGATGCTGGTCGAGTTGCAAAATGGTGAAGTGTTAGCCAACAGCCGGCACTACCGGGCAGGGAATGCGGTTGGGCAGCGCGCAATGGCGGTCGCTAGCACCGGGCAGGATGGGTCCATCAACTTCGGACCGGTCTATGCCGATTCGACGCTGGTGGAGTCGGGTGTACAAGCCAGCATGATCCGCTTTACATGGCCCGATGTCAGCGAGCATGGCAGTCGCAGCCGCATCCTTTTTTCCAACCCCAATCACCGGCGGGCGCGTCTCAATATGAGTATGCGTTTGAGCTACGACGAGGGCCGCAGTTGGCCCGTGTGCAAAACCATCGACCCCGGCCCTTCCTCGTACAGCGATCTAGTTATCCAACAAGATATGGGTATCGGGCTCTTATATGAGCGGGGCAATCAGGGGGGCATTGGTTATGCCAGTTTTGACATCGACTGGCTCACTGATCACAGCGACACTTTCCTGAGCACTGATTGAAGGAAATCTATGAACTCCAAAGAACGCGTACTCACAACCCTCAACCACGAAGAACCGGACCGTGTGCCGATGATGATGTCGGCCGGCACTTTTGTGGTACAGCGCCTGAAAGACCAGTTTGGTGTATCGACAGATCGAGAACTGCTCAAAGCGTTGCATGTCGATATCTATGACATGCGGGGGATCGATTACAAACATGGCGGGGTCGGGGCCAAGTATATCGGTCCTGACAACTTGGGCATCCCCTCAGACTGGAGCGGCGAATTCTTTATCTTGTTCGGCTACCAGGAAGAGATCATGGACACACCTTTTGGCCTGACCTACTCTATGGGCCCCCCTTCTCTGGCCGACTACCCGACCCTTGCCGATCTCGAAACCTTTCCCTGGCCCCAGCCCGAATGGTTCGATTACTCGACCTTACGCCCACAACTTCAACAGTGGTCTGATTTTGCCATTGCCGCCACCGGTTGCTCGGTCTTCCAACATCCTCAACTCTTTAGAGGTGTCGAGCGCTTTATGCGTGACATGGCGCGTGATCCTGAGATTACAGAATACATCATCGATAAGGTCACAGATTTTTACTACGGTTATTTCAAGCGTGTTTTCGAAGAGGTGGGAGATATGATCGATATCTTTCGCCTGGCTGACGATATCGGCGGCCAGCAAAATCTGCTGATCAGCCCCAAGATGCTGCGGCGCTATCTCGGCTCACGTATCGAGAAGTGCGCCGCCCTGGCTCACGAGTATGACATCAAGGTGTTGTTTCACACAGATGGCAATGTGCGCCGGGCCATTCCTGATCTGATCGAGTGGGGTGTGGATATCCTCGACCCTGTACAGCCTGAGGTGCCTGACATGGGCTCAACTGAACTCAAGGCTGAATTTGGGGATCGGCTCTCCTTTTCCGGTGGGGTCAGTGCCCAGGATGTGCTGTCACTGCGGGGGGTAGAAGAGGTTAGGGCCGAGGTCAAACGAGCGATCCGAGATTTCGCAGCAGGTGGGGGTTACATCCTCAGCCCTGCGCATCCCTCCCTGCAAGTCGATATCCCAACTGAAAATATCGTCGCCTTGTATGAAGCGGGACTGAAGTATGGGAATTATTAAACCCATCCCCAAATCTGGAGTCAATCGATGGCGCAAACTATGAGCGGTCGTGACCGAATCCTTAGCACTCTAACCGGTGAAAAGCCGGATCGCGTGCCCTTCGTGCCCAATATCTGGCAGTGGTTCTACGTCAATCAATACAACCAAACCCTGCCCAGCGACCTCCTGGCCTGCCAAGACCCGGTCGACGTGTTGCGAACCATGGATGCCGATATCTTTTCCAAGTTCGATGGCATCGTGGATCGGGTTATGTACCGAAACTGCCGACATACGGTTACTTTTGAGGGTGGGCTGCCCTCGGGCAGGTCGCCGTGGGCGTCATTTACGACATTCGACGCTGGTTTGATCCGCAAGGACAGGATCGAGACACCCCATGGCGTGCTGAGCCATGTCTGGGAATATCGTGAGACCAGCGGGGCGCCATTCGAGTCAAAACACTGGTTCGAGGATTTTGAGAGCGAGTATCCCGCCATCCGTTTTCTTTTAGAGAACATCGATATCGAGCTTAAACGGGATCTGCTCGCCAATAATGTGGCCAAGATCGGTGAGGATGGCGTCATTTTACTGCAATTATTGCCGACTCCGCTCAAACAGTTCCACTGGCTGGCCGGGCAGGAGAAAGCCACCTTTTTCCTCATCGATCACCCCACGGAGATGCAGGAGCTTGCCCGAATTTGGGAACAGAAATCGCTGGCGTGGTTAGAACAAGTTGTAGACATTCCCGACATCGTCATCTTTGAAGTGCCCGATAACCTGGACAGCTTTTTCTACCCTCCTTACTGGTATGAGGCGTTCTGCATGCCCATCTTGAAGCGACAGGCAGGCATGATCCATGCCCGTGGTAAGTACCTGTTCCAACACGCTTGCGGGCATCTCAAGGCACTTGCACCACTGATCATCCAGTCGGGGTTGGACTGCGTCGAGGGGCAGGCAGCGCCACCGCTGGGGGATTGGCACCTACACGAGGCGAGAGCTCTGAGCGAGAGGCTGATCATCTGTGGCGGGATGGCCGCCCCCCAGCAAGAACTGACGGCTGCGGATGCACAAGCCCAAATCGATCGTCACGTGCATGATCTATTTTTGTCGATGGGTGACAAGCGCCGTTTCTTCTTTGGATCCAGCTGCAATACCTCGCCCCAAACACCTTACGAAAATCTCCTGGCCTTTCGTGACGCGGCCCGGACCCATAGTGAATTATGAGCTGCCTATGGTTTTGAGGTGATGGGCGTTCCCGGCTATGGTGATCTGCGCCAGGATGCCGATTATCAGCAATTAGCTTAAGGGTCAAATGACCCTATGACCCAAGATATCTGTCCCCATATCGTCTGGTTATCGCCCGATAATTCCTCGCCCCGTGCGGCGACAACCAATTGCCAGGCGGTTAAATTTGCTAGTTCTACCGGATTCTGTGGATGGAGGAAAGATGAGGCAAAATAGATAGAAAATGTATTAGTCAACGGTATTTTGAACAAACGACTCAGTCCGCCTCGCTGCGTAGATCAGCATCCTGAGTAGCGAAGCGTATCGAAGCCGCGTACTGAGCTAGGCGAAGTGGGTGCGGGTTAAATGTACGTGGCTTCGATACGGCCTACTGGCCTACTCAGGATGCTGGCCAGTGTTTAACGTGCTGGTGACCAATGCAATAAGTCAGGTCTTACCCTCTGTCAACTCGCGTCGCAGAACCTTGCCTATAGCGCTCTTGGGTAACTCCGAGCGAAACTCCACCTGTTTGGGCACTTTGTAGCCGGCCAGATGCTCACGGCAGTGCCGGGTAATCTCGTCCATATCACAGGATGCTCCCTCTTCTAGTACAACCCACGCCTTTACCGCTTCGCTGGATCGCTCATCTGGTACCCCCGCAACGCCCACTTCTTGCACGGCGGGATGCGCGGCGATCACTTCCTCGACCTGGCGTGGCCAAACCTGGAAACCGCTTGGCTTGATCACATCTTTCTTGCGATCAATGATATAGATGTAACCCTCATCATCCACGTAACCCAGATCTCCGGTGTACAACCATTCTTCGCGGATGGTATCCGCGGTTGCCTCGGGGCGATTGAAATATCCCAACATGAGTTGGGGCGCCTGCATGGTGATTTCTCCCACTTCACCTGTGGGCATTTCCACAGCACCCTCTTCGGTGTCCATAATGCGGACTGTAACATCGGGAACGGGCATCCCCACTGATCCTATCTTGTCCTTACCAAGAATGGGTGTACAACAGATGGCCATCATCGATTCCGTCAGGGCATAGCCCTCTACGATGTGCGAGTTTGTCAGGGCCTCGAAGCGCTCTTTCGTGTCTTGTAGGAGGGGGGCGCCGCCGGAGATGCAAAGCGTAATCGACGACAGATCGGCCTGACCCGATTTTACTTTACGGTGATTCAGCAGGGCATTGAAATAAGCGGGAACGCCGGGCACAAAGGTCGCCTTTGTCTTTTCGACGGTACCAATCACATCGTCTAGGTCGAGTGGATTTGGCGCCAAGGCCATGGTTGCCCGCCGGACAAGGGAAATGGTTTGTACGCCCGCAACCGCAAACACCTCAAAGAGTGGCAGGCTGAGTAATACGACCTCGTCCCATTCGGCGAATGAATGTTGGAACCATTCACCGATCTGTAGACCGGATTGTACCAAACCCTTGTGGGATCCTATCACCGCCTTGGACCGACCAGTTGTACCACTCGTAAAGAGGATCAGTCCAGGTTCTGCAACATCGATAGATGTATCAGGGCGAGGTGCACCGGCGCTGCCCTTGAGGATATCCTGAAACCAGAGATCGCCGCTTTGCAATTCGATACGGTGACCCTCCTTTTTCTCCTTTAGCAACTCAAATACCACCCGCATTCTGGTGGAGAGATATTCCTTGATATTGGTGGCAATGATCCGCTTGACAGGCGTTTTATCCTGTATTGCTTTAGCTTTGCCATAGAAGAGTGTCATGACAATCAGCGTCTCGGCGTCACATTCATTGAGCATATGTTCCAACTCGCGATCTGTATTATGTGCATTGATAGAGACGACGACTCCACCGGCCTTCCATATACCCAATTCAGCGATCAAGTACTGCGGACAATTGGCCACCATGATCGCCACCCGGTCACCCTTCTTGATTCCAAGTTTCACCAACCCTGCGGCGAATACATCGCTCAACCGGTCCAGTTTACTATAAGATAACGTGGCGCCTTTGAACCAGAGGGCAGGATGATTTGGGCGTTTTATCGCTGTATCGTGAACGATGTCAGTCAGGGTGGTGTTGGGATACGGCTGCAATGTCGCACGTACACCTTCGTCATAATGTTTCGTCCATACATTCCGGTTCATGATTGACTCGCTGATGTTAGCTAAGCAAAAAGATCACTACCTTAGAAGATCTGTAACGCATACTGCTGAAGCATTATCTTAGCATACAGATCCAATGTTACCCAGCAATTCCCGGTTTGAGAGAAAGGGTGCCGCCTGGTCATTTGCAGGATTGTTTTTCGTAAAGAATAAGCGTACAATTGCGTGTAAGAGTCCCGAAATTGGGGTCCGTAACCGTGATTTTGTATTGTTTCAGGAGTTAGTGAATATGGATGGTCCCCCAGTAGAGTGTTGCTGGTCTCCCTAGTCGAGAGATTGGGGCACTTTAAACGATTCAAAGCCTTGAAACGGGCTAATGTCAGAGCAGACAAAGCGTTTCATTGACAAATTTGCATAAGCAACACTTAAGAGAGGGACTACCTGAAAATGAAAATACGTAAACATCTATCATCCAGCGGATTGTATGCCTTAGTGCGGAAAGGTTTCGATAAGTTTGAGGATTATCGGGCAGTAAACGCAAAAATATCGTTAAGCGATGCGCTGATGTCAGGGTTTGCCATGTTTTCACTCAAAGACTCATCCTTGTTGGAATTTGATGACCGCCGGGAAAAGGATGGCAATCTGAAGCGCATATTCAACCTGGAACACATTCCTAGCGACACCCAAATGCGCAGCATCCTGGACAAGGTTGAACCTGAGAGTTTTCGGCCAGTGTACAAGGATGTGTTTCGTGAAGTGCAACGGGGCAAGGTATTGGAGAAGATGATTTTCATGGGGGGGTACTTAACTTCCCTGGACGGATCGGGATACTTTTCATCGAAGAGTATCCATTGTAATAGTTGTCTAGAAAGAGTAAACGCAGAGACAGGGGAAATCACCTATTCCCATCAGATGTTAGGGGCTGCAATAGTTCATCCTGAACGTGCGGAAGTGATCCCCTTGATGCCGGAACCAATCATCAAACAGGATGGAGAGACTAAGAACGACAGTGAACGCAATGCAGCTAAGCGTTTTCTGAGCAAATTGCGTGAGGACCATCCTCATTTGCCATTCATTATCATAGAAGACGGCCTCAGTTCCAATGCACCTCACATTCGAGAACTAAAAAAACACAATATGCACTTCATTTTGGGGGTTAAAGAGGGAGATCACGCCTTTCTGTTCAATTATGTGCGACAAGCCGCCCAGAAAGGACAGGTGAGCACTGTGGAGTTCAGAGAGGGAAATATCCTTCATCGTTTTCGTTTTATCAATGAAGCACCGCTCAACGCCTCCAATCAAGACCTGTTGGTCAATTTCGTAGAGTATTGGGAAATCAGTGATGGGAAAACCCAACACTTCTGTTGGGTGACTGATTTTACTGTCAGCGAATGGAATGTCTACAAAATTATGAGGGGTGGACGTGCCCGCTGGAAGATAGAAAATGAAACCTTCAATACCCTGAAAAATCAAGACTACCACTTTGAACACAACTTCGGACATGGCAAACTTCATCTTTCCGTCGTCTTTGCCATGCTGATGATGTTGGCCTTTCTGGTCGACCAAATCCAACAACTAGTCTGCCAATTGTTCCAAGCGGTTCTGCAAAAAAAGGGCAGCCGCAAACGCCTATGGGAACACATGCGGAACTTGTTTTACTCGTTGAAACTGGACTGCATGGAAGACATTTGGCGCGCACTCCTCTATGGTTATGAAATCACCGACCTCGTCATCTTTGATTCCACGTAGCAGGACTATCAATGCCTTTGCCTGCCGGTTCTAAAATTTGAACCAGGTATTTTTGACGCGCCTTCATCTCATTTTCGCTGGCATTTCGGCTTCAAAACAGAACGCATTGACTTGATTTCTGCCACTCGAACTCTGGAAATGCTTTGTTAAAGTGAGTCTTGCCTCCCAGGAATTTGAAGCAAGAAAAATATGACCTCAAAACGGGAATTGCTGAATGTTACCAATTCTACTTTGTGTCGAGGCTACATGCTCGGTTTTTGTGTCGAAAACTGAGTAGATCACACCCGCCTCATACACCCCTCGTCTTCGCTGCTCTGTACATAATTCAACATCGATTCGAACTCTTGGCGAATCTCTTGTACAATGACTTCCGAGTAGGATGACATAGCTCTTCTTCCGGTTTTTCGAGGCCCTGTTGTATTCGGCGCCTTTAGTTTACCGGAATTGTTGTATCTCCAACTCATTTAAGACACATTCATTCTGATCTGTTTTTCATAAATGGGTGATAAGCGCCGCTTCCTGGTTAGGTCCAGTTGCAACACTTCGCCCCCAGACACCTTACGAAAGCCTCCTGGCCTTTGGCGATGCGACCCGGACCCATGGTGAATTATGAGCTACCAACACCCTAGCCAATGCCCTAACATCCTCTGGATCGGCGTCGATCAGATGCGCGCCGACTATCTTACCAATCCCGATATCCACACGCCCAATCTCGATAGGCTACGCAGGCAGAGCACCCTGTTCAGACGCGCCTATTCCCCCTCCAGCCTGTGCACGCCCTCCCGGGGTTCGATGTTCACCGGTCTCTACGCCTTTACACATGGCATGGGCACGAACTGTGACATGTACCATGCTCTCAACCGTGAATTGCCCAAACCCGAACAGTTGCTGCACACTCGCTTGCAAAATCGGGGATACCGCACAGGCTTCACCGGAAAGTGGCATGTGGGGACAGAATTAGGGCCGGTGGATTATGGTTTCGAGGGTATGAATGTGTCTGGCTATGGCGATCTGCGTCAGGATGAGGGTTACCAACACTATTTGACTGAAAACGGCCTAAGTTACGGCTCCATCCTTAATCCTTGGTTTGCCAATCCCAATCAGCAGACACTGCAAGCAGGGGAATGGAACGGCCCGCTTGAATCGACGACAACCTATTATCTGGCCAATTATAGCCTCGATCTGCTGGACGACATGGCCCGCAGCCGCAAGGAAAGTGGCCAGCCCTTTTTTCTGACGACCCAGTTTTGGGCGCCACACGGACCTTATCTGCCCTCACCCGAATACGTCGGCATCCACGACCGGGCCAGCATACCACAATGGGAGAATTGGCCTGACGATTATACGGGCAAACCCCGCCGTTTTCACCGCTTTGTCCGCAGCTTTTTCTCCGATCTACCCACAGCCTGGGAGGGTTGGCAACAATTGATCGGCCTGGCGCGAGATTACACCACGATGGTAGATGAACAGATTGGGCGGTTGCTGGATCGACTACATGAGCTAGGCTTGGCAGACGAGACGATTGTAGTGTTTGTCAGTGATCATGGGGATATGCAGGGCAGCCACGGTCTGCAAGATAAGGGCTATATGTACGAAGAGGCGCATCGCATTCCCCTGATGGTGCGTTGTCCGGGTCAGCATGAACCAGCCGAGCGGGACCAGCTTGTCTACAACATGGATATCTTCCCCACCATCCTCGATCTCACCGGCCAGAATGTGGACGACGAACTCGATGGCAAGTCGCTGTTGCCCTTTCTCGCCTACGAAGGCGCCGAAACGCCGGGCCGCGCCGACCTCTACCTGGAGTTTCATGGCATCCGTTATCTACGAACCGAACGTGGTTTGGTGACCGAGGACGGATTTAAATATATCTTCAACCCGGCCGACGACGATGAACTTTACGACTTGAATACCGATCCCGCCGAGATGAACAATTTGCTGGCGGATGGGGCTACGCACCCCAGGGCGGATGAGTTACGGCAGCGCTTGATCGACGCCGCTCGCCGCTCGAACGACCCCGTGCAGGATTGCATCGCCAAGTGGTTCGGCCAGTGGCGCAATTACTCCGGCCAGCCCGATGTCTCTTCGATGCATGAATTCGCGGGGTCATAGATTGCCATCTTGACCACATACGCTATTCCTTACATCCTGCTTACCGGCGTGGCCATGGGTACAAGCTTGGTCGCAACACGGTTCGGCGTCAGCCAATTCGCGCCACTTACCTTTGTCACTGCGCGTCTTATGCTTGCTACTGCCGGATTTCTAGTTGTCTATCTGTTTGATCGCCGTCGCCATCCCTGGCCCAAACAACGGCGGCTATGGCGCCAATCTCTGATCGTGTCCACAGTCGGTCCGGCAGTGCAGATGACAGTATTCGCCATCGCTTTGCAGTACTTGTCGAGCGGCATGGTGGCCATCCTGATAACGACTTTTCCAGTTCTTATTGTGTTGGCGGCACACGTACTTCTGCACGACGAAAAACTGAGCAGGCAACGTGGCCTGGGCGTATTGCTGGCGATGACAGGAGCCATACTATTGGCGGTTCAACATCAAAGCGGTCTACCTGACGTTACAGCCGGTAGTATTGGCTATATTCTGATTGGGCTTGCCCTATTGGCCGGTACTGCCGAGACCATTTACACGCGCAAATATATGCGATCCTATGATTCTTTTGATGTTACCGCCCTGCGTATCCTCATAGGCGCTGCCATCATGGTTGTTGTTTCATTGCTCTGGACTGGAATTGATTTAGAGGGTATTAATGGACAGGGCTACTTCTCACTCATTTACGCGGCGTTAGTCGGCACGATAATCGCGTTTGTGCTTCGTTTCGATATCATCAAACGCTTTGGCGCTACGGCATCGGCGATGATAAATTACGTGATACCGATCACGGCTACACTGGGTGGTGTTCTGATTTTGGATGAGATCGTTACGGTTTGGATGGTGGCGGGCATGGCTGTCATTCTACTTGGCATCGCTTTGGTAACCGATAGCCCCCTGACAATTCGTTTGACTTCGAGATGGGGAGCATGATATGAAATTCGCTACTTTCCTGAAAACTCTGGAAAAGTCTAAAACGGCTGTTCGCACCCCCGTATACAGGGGGGTTTTGCTCGTTCGCACCTGTGTAAACGGGGGTAAAAAATAGCTCAAAAAAGTTTTCCAGAGTTTTCAGTACTTTCATTGCCAGCGGTAAAGAATTCTATGGATTTGTAATCTACCATCCCGCCACAGGCGAGACATGGATTTTTGAGCCTGGGGCTGTCGAACGTCGTATCCAGCAGTATGCCGCACTCGGTACCTCAGCTTTGCGCCCCAGCCAGGCGCGCTTTCTCGACCCACATCCCTGGCCCGATACACTGACCGGTCTGCTGGCATTGGGCGATACCGGCATGGCCGCAGCCCGGCGCATGCAGACATTTCTGCTCCGGTTCCTTGAGCAGTCTGACCAGGCATTGTTGGCCGGGGCCGGATATCGCTTGAGCGAGGTCGAGTTACGTGCGCCCATCCCCCGCCCACGGCTCTGTTTTGGCCTGGTGGATAACAAGCCCAAACGTAACGTACTCGCTCGTCCGCTGCTTCACATCTATCCGCAGGGTCATCAGCGTCCGCAAGGCGCCATCGTCGGCCCCGGCCAGCCGATAGTCATTACCACGGAGATGCGTAACTTTTTCTGGAATCCGGAATTGGGGATCGTGATTGGCAAAGCGGGACGAGATATCTCCATCGACGATGCCATGGCCCATGTGGCCGGCTATACCGTGGTGCTGGATCTCGCCCACGATCTTTATCTCGAACAGATGAAGGCGCAAGCACCGGGGGAGCTTGATTTCTTCGAGGCTGCTACCGGTTCCTGGTTGGGGAAGAAGTCAGATACATTCTGTCCCATGGGCCCCTACCTTGTCACAGCGGATGAAGTCGGCAACCCCTACGATCTCTTGATCTACACCCGGCAATCGGGCTGGCAGCGGGACCGTTCGCACACCAGCGCCATGCTCGTCGGTATCGAACATACCATCCACTATCTCTCTTCCTTCATGACTTTGCAAGTGGGCGATGTCATCCATATGGCCACGATGGGTGTCGATGGCCTCCCCTATTCGCCCGAGATGACCTTTGGCCCTGAAGATTACCTGGAGGGCGAGATCGAGCGTGTTGGGACATTGAGGGTTCCCGTGGTGATGGGGGCAAAGCACGACTGGCGCCAGACAGACGATCCCGGCCGCAGTTTGCATGCCGCTCCCCCTGTTCGAGACATGTTCCAGGCGGGGACTACGCAGTTGCTCGAGCCGGCAGATTGGTCGCTGGCAGATGCTCGCCATGTGTGGACGCTCTACGGCAATTATGCCGAGGTCGAAACAGCAGAAGGATTAGGCGTACGCCCGTTGCCCCGCATCATCAATAGCCCTGGCTCTGTGCTGGGGCCATCAGACCAACCACTTCACATCCCTGAGCGGGCGACGGCATTGCAGTTTGGTGTCGAACTGGCATTTGTAATCGGCAGGCTCGCCCATCGCATCCCGTCTAGCGAGGCAGATGACTACATCCTCGGCTATGTCGTTCTGGCGGTGATGCACGACCAATCTCACCAGCTCCCGCCGCAGTGTCACGCAACAAAACAGGAGCGCTATGTGCCGACCACGTATGCTCGCTGGGTCGATGGATCGAACGTCGCCAGCCCGCTTCCCACCCGATTTCATTCAGCTGATTTCAGAGATCGTGACATGCACCTGACGCTACACGGCTATGACACACTTACCGGGTCCACCGATGAGTATGTGGCCGCTCCCGCCGAAACACTGGCTTTCCTCTCCCAAGAAATAACGCTCTTGCCAGGGGACGTCGTTACGCTGGGGCGTACCCATCACCTTCTGTCAGTGGCTGCCGATCAACCCCTTTCTGCAGAGACCATGCTAGGCGCCGAAATTGAAGGTGTGGGACAGGTCGTGTGCTCGATCATCGATACACGCAAGGTAGGAAAATAACCATGAGCGATTACACGTCAAGAGAACGCGTTTTTGCCTCTCTCAGCTTCCAAGAACCGGACCGAATCGGCAAAACCGATGGTTTCTGGGAGGACACCCTTGGGCGCTGGCAAGAGGAGGGCATGCCCAAGGATGTGGCAGCAGGTGACTATTTCGATTTTGATTTCGACTGGCTCTATATGGATACCTCTCTGCGTCTGCCGGAACAACTGTTGGAAGATACGGACAGCTACACGATACGAGAAGACAAGCATGGCTTTGTCGCCAAGCAGTGGAAGGGGCGTTCGGGCGCCTTGGGATATCTGGACCACACCATCAAAACACGCGCTGAATGGGAACAGAACAAGCATCGTCTCACAGCCGATTTCGGCACTATGGCGCGAGTCAATACGGTCAGCTATTTCCAGCCATTTGTACAGTGGCCCACGTGGGAAGAGATGGCTGTCACATTCCAGAGACTGTGCGACCGACAGAAGTACATGCTTCTCATGGTCTATGGCCCCCACGAAGCCATCTGGCGCATGCACGGCTTTTCAGCAACGCTCATGGACTATGCGCTCGATCCGGGGCTTCTGGCCGAGATGAGCCGCGCCCATGTCAGTTTGGTTATCGAAACGCTGGCCCTTGCCAATACCTACGGGATCAAACCTGATGGCATATTACTGGCCGAAGACCTGGGCATCAACACCGGCCTTATGTTTTCCCCTCAGGCATACGAGCAGGTTCTGTTTTCCGAGCACCGCCGTCTGGGCGACTACCTCCATGCCAACGGCATCACCTATTTCATCCATACCGACGGCGACGTGCGCAAAGTGATTCCTCGCCTCATCGATGCCGGCGTGCAGGTGCTGCAACCGATGGAGGCCAAGGCCGGGTTGGATGTGCGCTTGCTAAAACAAGAGTGTGGCAGGCATCTGGCCTTTATGGGAAACATCGACGCTACCAAGATGTCCGGTACGAAGGAAGAACTGGAGGAGGAGGTGCGCACGAAATTGGAGGTCGCCATGGCCGGTGGGGGATACATCTATCACTCCGACCACTCGGCGCCCCCGACCGTGAGTTTTGAACAATACCTCTATCTGATGAACTTGCTGAACAAATACGGAGTCTACAGATAGTGAGATGAAGGCAGAATGTCCGCTGCCCGACTGGACGAGAGTATGACTAATAGTTGACATAATAATCAATCTATGGAGAAAACATTGAAAATCACAGGTCTTGTCCCCGCAGTTTTTACACCGATGCATGAGGATGGTAGCCTGAATCTTGCCATGGCGCCGGTTCTGGTCGAACATCTTTTGGCGCAAGGAGCGTCGGCGCTTTACGTCAACGGTAGCACGGGCGAGGGCGTTTCGCTGACCTCTTCTGAGCGCACAGTCGTAGCAGAAGCCTATGTACATGCCACGGGCGGACGGGTTCCCGTGATCATACAGGTTGGGCACAACAGCCTGGCCGAGGCACGGGCGCTGGCGGCACATGCTCAGGCCATCGGCGCCGACGCCATTTCGGCAACCCCACCCAGTTATTTCAAACCCGGCACATTGGATGCACTCGTCGATTGTATGGCCCAGGTATCGGCTGGCGCCCATCAGCTACCCTTCTATTACTACCACATCCCCTCTGTCACCGGCGTGGATTTTGACATGGTGGATTTTCTGACCTTGGCCGGCGTGCGGCTCCCGACACTGGCAGGGATCAAGTACAGCAAGACCTCGGTTTATGAGATGCAGAGCTGCTTGAATTTCGATGGAGGTCGGTATAGCCTGTTATTCGGCAGCGATCAGATGTTGTTGAGTGCTCTCGTTGCCGGTGTGCAAGGAGCTGTGGGGAGCACCTACAACTATATGATGCCGATCTATCAGCGCATCTGGCGGGCATATAAAGCAGGTGATGCGGATGAGGCGCAACGTCTACAGGGTATCGCCGCCGAGTTAGTGCGGCCCACGTATCGTTGGGGCAACCCCGCTCTCAAAGCGATGATGAACCTCATTGGTCTGGACTGTGGCCCCACCCGTTTGCCTCAGATCACGCTGACAGCAGATGAGATTGAAGAACTGAGAAAGACTATGGATTTGTTGGGATTTTTTGAATGGATGTAAACGATAAATATCTGCCTGGTACAGACCCCCAGCATTCTACTGATCATGGCCGATCAACTCACGCCATTTCTGACCGGCGCGTATGGTCACCCTGATGTGCACACACCCGGTCTAAACAAACTGGTGAGCGAAGGTGTGCGCTTTGATGCAGCTTACTCGCCTTATCCTCTCACGTATCGATTTGAATCAATGTCAACCACTCAAGAACCCATTGAACCATGTTCATTAGAGGTCAAAGCTCGATGAATTCACGCCAACGCATCGCCCTGGCTATGCAAATAAAAGAACCCGATCGCGTGCCGGTCATGTGCCAGCTTGCCATCGGCCACTATTTCCTAAACACATCCTTCAAGCCCCACGAGATCTGGTACACAAGCGAGGCCTTTGCGGAAGCGCTGGTACAATTGCAGAAGTTCTATCGCTTCGACGGCATCCTCATCAACCAGCCCGGCCGTCCCGATAATTTCTTAGCCGGTGTCTCGAAAATCGAAGAGACTGGCGATGGTGAGGTGCTAACGTGGTGCAACGGCGATGTCACCTTCATCCCCTGGGACGACAACGCCCAGTTCTATCCTGCCGATGAGTTGAAACCGACCCGTGCCGATTTCAACACCATCGATCCTGACAAACTGGACGATATCGACGATCTGGTGGGTTACATTTGGAATACCGAGCATATACAGACCATCGCTGGCAAGATCAGGCCCGGACCCCTCGCCGAATTTCCACCCTACTTCTTCAAAACCATCGATCTCGTGCAGGACATGGTGGGAGATGATGTATCGGTTCACGGTGAGGTGTTTTCGCCGTTGACGTATTACATGGAACTATTTGGCTATGCCGATGCTTTGATGACCCTTATCAAAGATCCTGGTAAAGTACATGCTTTGCTCGAACGCCTGACACCTGCCTCGGTCGCCTGGGGTGTGGCACAGGCCAAACGTGGTGTTGACGCAGTATTGATCTCTTCTGCCTTTGTGGGGGGACCCTTTCTTTCACCCAAGATGTACCGGGAATTTGTCGTGCCTTATGAGAAACAGGTGGCCGCCGCTATCAAGGCTGAAGGCGTTCCGGTGTACACGCATACCTGTGGTAGCATTGGGAAAATCCTCGATCTCATGGTCGAAACCGGAACCATGGGTATCGATACCATGGATCCACCGCCGCTAGGAAACACCGAACTGGCTTACGCCAAAGAGAAGGTCGGGAAAAAGGTCTTTTTAAAGGGCAATATGAATTCAGTTGAATTACTGGCTGCCAAAACAGAAGAAGCCGTCATCGCCCATGCCAGCGAACGCATTCGTGACGGCAAACCGGGCGGCGGTTACATCCTCAGCACGGCTTGCTCGGTCTCGCCGCTTATGGCGCCTTGGAAGCTGGAATTGTTCACGCCCCTGGCCGAGGAGATCGGCCGTTACGACGCGGGTTAGACGATGTCATTTTCAGGTTCATATGCTAAACTAAGCTCAACCGCTATGGCAGCGAATCCTAATGGCAACCATCTGGGAGGAGAGTCATATGGCGGGATAACCGTTCCTGGTTACGGATGTTTTTCAACCTACCCTTAATCAATCACTATCCTATGGAGCAGAACGATGCAAAGAAAAACGTTGTGGATCATTACGATGCTGGTGGCCGCGCTTATGCTGGCCGCTTGCGGTGGCAGCGACACGCCAGCACCCGCAGAAGAACCGGCGCCAGTTGCAGAAGAACCGGCCGCAGAACCAACCGAAGCGCCGGCAGCAGAACCTGTAGAACCGGCTGAAGAAGTTACATTAACGATGGGTTCGTGGCGTGTGGACGACGTCGAACAGATGAACACCATCCTCGATGCTTTCCACGCCAACTATCCCAACATCACCATCAACTTTGACCCCACCAACCCGCCCGAATACAATGCCGTACTGCGCACGCAACTGGAAGGCGGCACTGCCCCCGACCTATTCTACCTGCGCTCCTTCTCCACCTCCCGCCAACTCTTCGAGGAGGGTTTCCTGGAGCCGCTTGATGACGTTGATGCGATTGGCGAGGCCTTCACTCCCGCAGGCATCGCGCCCTGGGCGACCGATGATGGCATGCCCTACGGCGTTCCCTTCATCGCTGTCTCGCATGGTATCTACTACAACCAGGCAATTTTCGACGAGCTAGGCTTGAGTGAGCCGACTTCGTGGGGTGAACTGCTGCAAACCGCACAGGCCTTGCAAGATGCCGGTTACGACGCTTTCGCCAATGCCTCCGGCGACGAATGGACCATCGCCGAGATCGTCTTCATGAACTTGGCCCCCAACTTCATCGGCGGGCGCGAAGGACGTCTAGCCTATCTCAACGGCGAACGCTGCTTCAACGACGAAAACGCGGTTGCCGCCTTCCAGGCTGTGGCCGATCTTGCTCCCTACCTGCCCGACGGCCAGGAAGCGTTGACCTATTACGACAGTCAACAACTCTTCCTGCTGGGCGAGGCCGGCATGTGGATGGGTGGCTCCTGGGACATCCCCTTCTTCGAGTCGGAAGCTACTGACTTCGATTGGAGCGTTTTCGCCATGCCCGCGCCTGAGGGCAATGATGAGCACGTCACCTTCCACCTGGACGCCGGTATGGGCCTGAATGCTGCCTCCGAGAACAAAGAAGCGGCCAAGCTCTTCCTGGAGTGGATGGCCTCGGACGAACTGGCGCAGTTGCTGGCCAACGAATTGCCCGGCTTCTTCCCCATCCATGCCAATGCACCCGCCGTAGACAATGATCACGCCAACACCTTCTTGAGCCTGAACGCAGGCCGAGGATTGGATGTGCGTTGGGCCTGGCCGGTGCTGCTGGATGGCTCTCCTGATGGCTACGCCCTGATGCAGAGCGGCGCCGTCGATATCGTCAATGGTAATGCCACCTCGCAAGAGGCTGCCGACGCCCTACAAGAAGGTCTGGCCCAGTGGCTCGAGGCCGCCCAGAATTGTAGTGAGGGTGCTGTAGCCGAAGCGCCAGCGGACACGATGGACGAAGAAGTGACGCTGATCATGGGTTCGTGGCGTGTGGATGACGTCGAGCAAATGGAAACCATCCTTGATGCTTTCCAGGCCGAACACCCCAACATCACCATCAACTTTGACCCCACCAACCCGCCCGAATACAATGCCGTACTGCGCACGCAACTGGAAGGCGGCACTGCCCCCGACCTCTTCTACCTGCGCTCATTCTCCACCTCTCGCCAGCTTTTCGAAGAAGGATTCCTGGAGCCGTTGGATGACATTGGCGTGCTCAAGGATAGTTTTACGGCCGCAGGCATCGCGCCTTGGGCGACCGACGAGGGCATGCCTTACGGCGTCCCCTTTATTGCAGTCTCTCACGGCATTTATTATAACCAGGATATCTTCGATGAACTTGGCTTAAGTGAGCCGACCTCATGGGCAGAATTGCTGACAACCGCACAGGCTCTACAGGATGCCGGTTACGACGCTTTCGCCAATGCCTCCGGCGATGAATGGACCATCGCCGAGATCGTGTTCATGAACCTGGCCCCCAACTTCATCGGCGGGCGCGAAGGACGTCTGGCCTATCTCGACGGCGAACGCTGCTTTAACGACGAAAACGCTGTTGCCGCCTTCCAGGCTGTTGCCGATCTCGCTCCCTACCTGCCCGACGGCCAGGAAGCGTTGACCTATTACGACAGTCAACAACTCTTCCTGCTGGGCGAGGCCGGTATGTGGATGGGTGGCTCCTGGGACATCCCCTTCTTCGAATCAGAAGCCACTGACTTCGATTGGAGCATCTTCGCCATGCCCGCGCCTGAAGGCAATGATGAGCACGTCACCTTCCACCTGGACGCCGGTATGGGCATGAACGCCGCCTCCG
>JAAENG010000267.1 GCA_024224665.1 Chloroflexota bacterium
CGACTCTATCGGAATTTGCGTGGCTCCTACTTGAAAGGTGTGGTTCGTTTGCACAACCAACACGCAACACGCAACACGCGACCAAACGACCAAACGACCAAACGACCAAACGACCAAACGACCAAACGACCACACGACCACACGACCAAACGACCAAACGACCACGCGACCACGCGACCACACGACCACACGACCACACGACCACAAACCTGTTGAACCATGTTCCCACAAAACTCAATCGGACTCGTCCAACCTCAATACTTCACCTTTGCTGAGGATGAACCCTTTCAGTTGGAGAGTGGCGCATCCCTCAGCCCCGTAACGTTGGTTTACGAGACTTACGGGCGCTTGAATGCCGATAAATCGAATGCGATACTCGTGGTGCATGCCTTGAGCGGAAGTGGGCATGCGGCAGGCTACCATGCAGAAGATGACGACAAGCCAGGTTGGTGGGACGATTGTATCGGCCCTGGGAAAGCGTTTGATACCGATCAGTTTTTCGTAATCAGCAGCAGTGTCATCGGCAGTTGCTATGGATCGACCGGCCCCATGAGTGTTGACCCTGCCACGGGCAAACCCTATGCTCTTCGTTTCCCGGTTGTGACGATTGGTGATATGGTCAATGCCCAGATAAAGTTACTCGATCACCTGGGTATCGAGAAGATGTTGTGTGTTACGGGGGGTTCTATGGGGGGGATGCAGGCCTTGGAGTGGGCGGCGCACATCCCTGATCGGGTGGTTTCGGTGATTCCAGTTGCCACCACAGCTCGCCATAGCCCCATGCTCATTTCCTTTAGCGAGGTGGGTCGGCAGGCTATCTATGCCGACCCTTATTGGAATGGTGGTGATTATTATGATCAGCCTCACAAACCGGACGCAGGTCTGGCGGTTGCACGGATGGTCGGGCACATCACCTACCTCAGCGAGGAGTCGATGCACCAGAAGTTCGGGCGCAGGCTCAAAGGTCGAGAGAGATTCGGATACGAGTTTCAGACTGAATTCGAAGTCGAAAGCTATCTTAAGTACAATGGCAATAACTTTACCCGTAGATTTGACGCCAATAGTTACCTTTATGTGACTAAAGCCCTGGATTACTTTGATCTGGTCGAACAGCACGGCACCCTTGTATCTGCGTTCGAACACTCGACGCAGGTCAAGTTTCTGGTGATTAGTTTCACCAGCGATTGGCTCTATCCCAGTTACCATAGCAAGGAATTGGTCAGCGCCCTGACCGCCGCCGGCGCAGATGTAACCTACCTTGATATCGAAAGCTCTTGGGGGCATGATGCCTTTCTTTTAGAGGTCGATACCATGACCAATCTCCTGGGTAGTTTTTTGGATAGGCTGGTGCGGGAGGAAGGTATTGTTGCTCCGGAACCGCCGATAGGTTAGTTTGAAAATCAAAAGGTAAAAGGCAAAGAGTAAAAGGCAAAGGTATCCTCTTCTGGTAATGAAGTTAATGCAGGAATTCTTAGGCAGACTTATGCGAGCAAACAGGAACTCATGTGAACGATAGCTCTCAATCCCCAGTCTCCAATTTCCAGCCCCATCTCCGCCCCGACCTGCGGGCCATCGCCGATCTTGTTCCGGCCAAGAGCAAAGTCTTGGACCTGGGCTGTGGAGAAGGGGATTTACTCGAATATCTGATCCACGAGAAACAAGTGCAAGCGCGGGGGATCGAATTGATCGAGGCCTGCGTGCTGGTTTGCGTGCGTCGTGGCCTCAGTGTACGGCAGGGTAATCTCGAAGAGGGTTTGGCAGATTATCCCGACCGTTGGTTTGATCTCGTAGTTCTCAGTCAAACCCTACCCTATTTGGATGATCCCACCTACATTCTCAACGAGATGCTGCGCGTGGGCGAAAGCGCCATCGTCAGTTTTTCCAACTGGGGCCATTGGCGCTGCCGGTTAGAATTGTTGGTAACAGGGCGGGTTCCACAAGCGCCCGATCTGCCACAAAGCTGGTACGATTCGCCGCGCTGGCAGGCCTTCACCATTACCGATTTTGCCAAATTCACCCGTTCGATCGATATCCGTATCAGCAAGCAGGTTTACCTCGCCAATGGCCGCGTCAGCCCCATCCGCAAATTCAAAAACCTGATGGCTACAACAGCGGTTTTTCAGCTTGAGCGAGTCTGAATCAGTTTGGCAATATGCAATAATCCGTTCCCTATGATACACACTAACACAACGTCCAATCATAAAACCCAGCAATTCGCCAGTGACAATTACTCGGGCATCTGTCCTGAAGCATTGGACTACATGTTGCGCGCCAATCAAGAGCATCAGTACGCCTATGGCGATGATGCCTGGACCCAGGCAGCTGCCGACAAATTGCGCGATGTATTCGAGACAGAGTGTGAAGTCTATTTTGTCTTCAACGGCACGGCAGCTAACTCGCTGGCGCTGGCATCTCTCTGCCATTCTTACCACAGTATCATCTGTCACGAGTTGGCGCATATCGAAACGGACGAATGTGGGGCGCCGGAATTTTATTCCAACGGCTCGAAAATACTGGTGGCACAGGGCGCAGAGGGTAAATTGACGCCCGAAGGTATCGAGCAACTGGTGCTCAAGCGTTCTGACATCCACTACCCGAAGCCGAAGGTGGTCAGCCTGACGCAAGCAACCGAGGTGGGGACCGTCTATAGCAAAGAGGAGTTGCTGGAAATTCGCAATATCGCTGACAAACATGACTTGCGCTTGCATATGGATGGTGCTCGCTTTGCAAATGCCATCGCCACACTAGCTGTCAAACCCAAAGAGATCACATGGCAATGCGGTATCGATGTATTGGTGTTCGGAGGTACGAAAAATGGTCTGGCGGTGGGCGAGGTCATTATCTTCTTTAAACGCAAATTAGCCGAGGATTTTGATTATCGCTGCAAACAGGCGGGGCAGCTTGCAAGCAAGATGCGTTACCTATCGGCGCCATGGCTGGGTCTGCTGGAAAATGAGATCTGGCTAAACAACGCCCAACACGCCAATCGTTGTGCGGCGCGCTTAGAATTTGAACTGACGCAATTCCCGGGTATCGAAACACTTTTTCCCAGGCAGGCCAATGCTGTTTTTGTGAATATGCCGCCGCAGGTTATCGACTATTTGCACAGCCAGAACTGGCAATTCTACACGTTTATCGGCGCCGGCGGCGCCCGGTTTATGTGCTCCTGGGATACCAGCGAAAGCACGATTGACCAGTTAGTTCAAGATGTTCGGGAGGGGATAGAACAGGCGTAATCGGTGTTGACTACTCTTTATAAGACGTTTGTGCCTGATCTTCAGGTGATTGGAGCGCAGTGCCTGTCTGATAGAATCTCTGAGTGGGATAGGCAAAATCGATATCAGGATGAGCGGCAAATGCATCGAGAATATCTTCCCACATCACTTCCTCGACCCTTCGCCGTTCACGCACCCTGGTCAGGAACTGGGGGGACCAACTCGTTTATGTAGGCATGTTCTGAGCGTAGCCGAAGGGTGGACATCCGGCGGCGCGCCCTCAGAGACTGAATTCATGCGGCGAGTGCCCCGGAATACTGAAAAGTTTCTTTGCATCAAAGGAGACTTGATTTCACGCCAAGCGATCACAGCCTGCATTAGCTGAGCAGAAAAACGACGATTAAAGGTAAGCTGATGATCGTAAATAGGGTAGACCAAAGTGTGGCTGCAGCCGCAAATGGGCCATCTGCACCGTAAGATTCCACGAACATCACAGTGGCCAGCCCCAACGGCATCGCTGCCTGGATGATAGTGACGTTGGCTGCTAGATCATCCCAGCCCAGCAAAAGAAACAGACCTGCGACGATTAACGGTACAACGACGAGCCGGGCCGCGATCAAACCGGCCAATAGTCGCCGCCATTCAAGCCCCGTCGGGCGAATACTAGCCAGAGACGCCCCTCCGACCAGCAGGGCCAGCGGCATCGTGAGATCACCCAAGGTTTCGAGCGGACTGGCCAGCCACTGGGGGAAAGTCCAACCGGCAATAGCCCATCCCAAACCGAGTACCATGCCCCAAATGATGGGATTCAGAAACAACGCCTGCCAATTGTGGCGGCGTCCCCCACTGATCACCCAGATGCCAAATGTCAGCACGATCAATGCCGTGCCGAAATCATATAAAACGGCATAAACGGCGCCAACAGTACCATAAAGGGCCTGACAAATGGGGATACCCAAAAATGCGGTATTCGCCACCATAATCGAAAACTGGAACGTCGTTCGCTGGCGCTTTGCAACTGCTGCCGGCTTGAGCACTACGGTCGCCAAACCATAACCCAACAAGGGCACCAACACGCCCGCTGCGATAAGAAGGGGCGCTACACTCAACGTTTCAACCGAAGTGGTGGATGCTGTAACGTAAAAGAGGTAAAGCGGAAGCAGGATCTGGATAACCAATTTCGACAACTGCGTCAGCATCTCTGTGCTGAAGGGTCGTAGGCGTTGGATGGCAAATCCCAGGCCGTAGATAAAGATGATGGTCGTAAATGCCGCAATCAGTTGTGATATAGTTTCGGCGTCGATGTCGCTCACCTCACGGCAGTGCTTGACGACTTGATTATGGGCTCACCGGATTGCCATTTCTAATCAGATACTGGAAGTATCTGGCTGAAAATACGAAGACCCTTCAGGGTCTGGTCATAGCGCCTGCGGGCGCTTCGTGATCTTAGCCAGACAATTTCATTGTCTGCGGAAAATACCAATTTTCTCGTTGATGGAGCACTAGGGAAAGGCGCAGCCATAGGCCGAGATGAGGCGGTCAAAGAGGGCGTCGACTCGCTTATCTACCACCTGGCGCGTTGGGTCGCCGTCAAACCAGTTGATGATCTCTCGCGCCCCTTGCGAGAAAGGGATCATCGCCGCGAAGTCTGGGGCAAAGCGCTTAATTTTCGAATTATCCAGAATCGCACTATGGGCTTTGTCGCCGAGCAAGTGGTTGCCCCATTCCTCGTCGTAGCGGGCAATCAGATCAGAGGGGATGTGGACGTAATGCAATTCAGGCACGCCCGCGGCATCGGCCAGAATCTGATAGATCTGATTCCACGAAAGCCACTCGTCTGAAGTGATGTGGAAGGATTCGCCGATGGTGCGGTGATTGCCGAGTAGGGGCACAAAGCCTCTAGCGAAGTCTTGATGATGTGTCAGCGTCCACAGTGATGTACCATCTCCCGGTACGATTACCTTTTTGCCCGTACGCATTCGAGCTATGGCGGTGTAAGCGCCGAAGAGGGGCAGCTTGGTGCGGTCGTAGGTATGGGCAGGACGGACGACGGTGGCGGGGAAACCCTCCTGGCGGTAGGCCTGCATCAGTCGCTCTTCGCAAGCGATTTTATCCTGGGAATAGGACCACACCGGGTTGTGCAGTGGCGTCGATTCGGTGACAGGCAGGTTGATCGGAGGTTTCTGGTAGACAGAGGCGGAGCCGATGAATATGTACTGTTTCGTGCGATGTTTGAACAGGTCGATGTCTGTTTGCACGTGCTCTGGCGTGAATGCGATCCAGTCGACCACGGCGTCGAAACTGTGGTTGCCGATAGCGGCGGCGGCGCTTGTCACATCTCGGATATCACCTTGTAGCACCTTGGCGCCAGCGGGCGCCAGTCGCTCGGACTGCCCCCGGTTCAGTAGATAGAGATCAATGCCCCGCTCGACTGCCAGCCTTGAACATGCCGAGCTGATGACGCCGGTACCACCGATAAAGAGGACTTTCATGAGTAACTCCTGTGAGAGGATCTTTCAACGAGCGCGAGATTCAGTCTGCCACATATCCAGGTTGGGGCCGAGCTTTTGTTTAACGACGGCCGTGGCCTGGTCGAGTCGACCGAGCACCTCCGCCGATAGCTCTAGCGTGACCGCGTTGGCGCAATCGCTGACTTGATCGGGCCGGCGCATACCGGTGATGATAGAAGTAATGCCCGGCTGATGCAACAACCATGCCAAGGCCACAGGCGCCATGGGCTGGCCGATATCGGCGCAGATGTGCTGAATTTCGTGCAGCGCCGCCGTTGTCTCAGCCTCGCAGCCCGGTTCGTCGTGGCGGATGTAGGGCCAGTCGGGTGAAAAGTGGCGGGTGCGGGCGCGGGTGGGAGACATTTGATCGAGTGCAGTATACTGGCCGGAGAGTAGGCCATGCAGAAGCGGACTATAGCAGAGGATGCCGATATCCTCTTGCACACACCGCCATTGCAGGTCAAATTCGATAGCTCGATAGAGCAGACTGTAGGGTAACTGGTTGGTCACCGGTCGCCCCAAGTTAAGCAGATCCGGCAGATCAATTTCGCCGAAGTTAGAGACGCCGATAGCCCGAATCTTGCCCTGGGCCTGCAACATTTCCAGTGCCGCCCATGTCTCTGCCAGGGGAATATCCCAGTTGGGCCAGTGTATCTGCAAAAGATCGATAGAGTCGGTGCGCAGCCGGCGCAAACTGTTTTCGCAGGAAGCGGCCAAATCATCGGGAGCGAGCGAATCAGCGCTGACTTTGCTGGCGATGACAACCTGATCCCGGCGGCCAGCCAATGCCCGACCCAGCACTTCATCCGAGTGCCCGTCGCCATACGCCTCGGCCGTATCGAAGAAATTGATGCCCGCATCCAGGGCGGCATGGACAGCGGCGATGGATGCGGCGTCATCTTGCTCACCCCAATGAAAATCGCCTGCCAGGCCCCAACAGCCCATGCAAATAACCGAAACCACGATGTCGCTGTTACCTAAATGCTGATATTTCATGTCTGATATGCTCCGAATTCTTGAAAGGCTTCCCACATGGCGATGATATTGGTGGGCGGTACGTCAGCCTGGATGTTGTGGATGGTAGTAAACACGTAGCCGCCGCCGGGAGCAAGCGCCTCGATGTTGCGCTGCACATCGTCACGAACCTCTTGCGGCGTGCCATTGGGAAGGATACCTTGCGTGTCAACGCCGCCGCCCCAGAATGTCAGCTCTTTCCCGAAATCACGCTTGAGCGCGGCCGGCTCCATGCCGGTTGCCCTGATGTGTATGGGATTGAGGATGTCGACGCCCATTTCGATGAAGTCGGGGATGATGGGGCGCACATTGCCATCGGTGTGGAAAAATCGTTTGGCGTGAGGCGCGAGACGGGCTTGCAGGTCAAATACCTGCCGGACTCGAGGCTTGAGCAAACGGCGAAACATGTCCGGGGAGATAAGCTGTGAGATCTGAGTGCCATAATCATCGGCGTAGGTGACCACATCCACCAGATCACCAAGCTCGGCCAGAGCGCTGTTCCAATAGTGCAGTTTTAGCTCTACCATCTTGTCGAACAGGGTGCAAGCGAGTTTCTCATCCATGGCCATCATGATCAACAGGTTTTCCATGCCGACAATGCGTTGCGACATCTCGAAGATCCCGGCAAAGGCATCTTTGAGGACAACGGCATAACCGGCAGCACGATATCGCTCTGCCTGTTCCCTGAGCCCGGCCAGTCGCCAGGGTGCGCCCATGTCGGGCCAAATGTGGTTCTCGATCTGGGCCGGTGATATGTCGTAACCTGGTAGCGGAACCTGCACGATGCTGAAGTAGAGGCCATCCTCTTTGGGGCGGTGATGGCTGATCCCCCATTCGTCGTGATAAGCCCAATACGAGCCCGCATCTTCCTCGACCACGCCCCAATTGTGGCTGTTCAGAGGATACAGGCCCCTGGTATCGATACCTAAATGCTCGATTAGATCGTCAGGGACCGATACCAATTGTTGGATTTCGTCGCACAAAGCTTCCTCTTTCTGAGGCAGACCGAGCGCCTGTCGCAGGTTCTGGTAGGCGATGCGATGAATACCGGTGACCTGAACACTGCCCAGATCGAAGGGGATGCGGTCGGGTTCACGATGGTCTAGTGCAGTCAGGACACGTTCTCTCGAATTCATATCAGATCTGGGGGAACGCCTCGGCTGCTGCATCTTCATCCAGGTAGAGGTGTACGTGGGGCTTCTCACGCAGGATCGAGGCGGGGCAATCTTCGCTGATGGGGCCGCTGAGAGATTGTTTGACGGCCTCCGCCTTGCGCGCTTCCGGCACGATGCACAGCACACGTGTGGCGGCCAGGAGCGCCGGAATCGTCAGCGTAACGGCGTGGGTGGGAACTTCCTCCAGACCGGAAAAATGTCCTTCGCCCACTTGCTGCCGGCGCGAGACGATATCGAGTTTTATCACCTTAACCAGAACGGGATCGTCGAATTCGGCATAAGGCGGATCGTTAAAGGCTATATGGCCATTTTCGCCGATACCCATGGCGCAAAGGTCTGCGGGATATTGGTGTAGTAAATAGCTGTACGCATGGCAATTTGCTTCGAGATTGCCAACCTGGGCATCCACGGGATGGAACGCTGCCGGGGTGATGTAATCGAGCAAGTGCTGTTGCAAAAACGCCGGAAAGCTGGCGGAATGGCCCGGTTCCAAACCCACGTACTCATCCATATGGAAAATGCGCACTTTCGCCCATTCGATATTCGGTAGAACTCTTAGCGTTTCCAGGAAAGTCAATTGCGAGTTGCCGGTGGCAACGATGATATTGGCTGCGCCTTTGTCCTCAATGGCGCCTTGGATCACATCTGCCGCTTCGACGGCAGCGGCCTGGCCCATCGCCTCGTTCGTTTGATAGATGCTGATATCGAGTTTGTCAATGGTGGTTTCTAGTTTAGGTTGCGTGTTCATGAATAGTCCTCAGATATGGTTAATTTTAAACCCAGCGACCCGCTATCAGGGTGCGCCAGGCGGAAAAATCGCTATTGAAAATGGCAATGTCTGCATCTTTGCCTGTTTCGATACTGCCTTTGCGCTTATCGACGCCGCACACACGTGCCGGCGTGAGCGACGCCATGCGAATCGCCTTGGGCAGGGGAATGCCCACCTGTTCAACAAGAATTGGGATCATGTTATTGAGCAGTGTGGTGCTGCCTGCAAAACATGAACGGTCGAACATCATGCCCACGCCGCCATGCACTTCATATTCCATATCACCCATGCGGAAATGGGCGCCCTCTGCCAGACCTGCGCCGCTGGTTGCATCTGAGATAGCGCACAGGCGGTCGGGGCCAAGACACTTGTAGGCCAGTTTCATCAGGCTGGGGGGCAGGTGCTTGTTATCGCAGATCATCTCTACCGTGAAGTCGTCATCGCTCAGAGAGGTTTCCAGCAGGCCAGGTTTACGCCAGGGACCCTCTCGAACGATGGTGGATTGCGCGCTCCAAATGTGGATGATGTGTTGCAAGCCCACTTGTTTGGCTGCGATGACATCATCCTCTGTGGCCGAACTGTGCCCGGCTGCGGCAACGATACCCAGTTGCTTCAGCCTGGCGGTGAGAGCGAGTGCGCCCGGCAATTCGGGTGCATAGCTCATGATTTGCATCACATCATGATATGCCAGTAACTGATCCACCGAGTCGTCGTCGGGGTTGCGGATATTGGCCGGGTCCTGCGCGCCTGCTTGAGATAAACTGAAATAGGGGCCTTCGAGATGGACACCCAGCACCTGAGCCCCACCGTGTTCACTCTGCATCCACTCCCGGCTGAACTGCAAGCATGCCAGCAGATCTGGCAGAGGGGCAGTGGCAGGGGTAGCGAGCAGGGATGTCACCCCTCGTGAGGCGTTTTCCCCTGTGATGGTGGAAAATGCTTGGGCCGTGGGTTCGTTAAAGGTATGGCCTTGGGCGCCGTGGGTGTGGATATCGATCAGGCCGGGCGAGATCAGACGCCCATCAACATTTATACGCTCGGTCTCACTGTCCAGATCATCAACATCGACGAGACCGCCGATTTTGCCTTCCTGTATAACGAGCGCTCTACCGGTGACGATTACGGAGGGCAAGATTACGCGACCGTTGATCAGGGCAAGTTGTCTTGCGGGTTGTGTTGTGTTCATGTTGGTCTTCCTGGCGCTGTCAAAGGCCCGACCGGCGCAAAACGGAACATGCCATATTGGGCTTGGAGCATGTTGTCATCGCCGGTCGTTTTCATGATCTGCCACATGCGGCTTGCCATCGCTTCAAGCACCGCTTGATATGACGGGTCTTTGGCAAGATTCCGCAATTCATGCGGGTCATCGGCCAGATCATAAAGCTCATCTTCGTCGAAACCGTTGAAGACGTATTTGAGCCTATCTTGCCAGAGTATGCGTTGGCTGTAGTAAAAGCGCTGTCCGTGACACTCGGCGTATGCTTCAGAGACCCAATCGGATTTGTCTGACTGCATCAGGGGCAGAAGTGATCGTCCCTGGCTGGAAAAATCCTCAGCCACTGTGAGCTGCGTCAGTGTGGCCGGCAAGTCCAGCAGGCTGACGATGTCGTCCACCTGTTTCCCGGCGGGGATGTTCGGGCCACTGAGGATAAGGGGGACACGGTAGGCGTCCTCGAAGGCCGGGATACCTTTGAGCATAAGCCTGTGTGCGCCCATGTAGTCGCCATGATCAGAAGTAAAGAGGATGAGCGTGTTCTGCAATTGTCCGCTCTCATCCAGAACGGCGAGAACGCGCCCTATTTGTTCGTCGATCAGGGTGCAATTCGCATAGTAACAGGCTGTTGCCCGGGCGTAGTCCTGCCATGTCAGATCGTCCCAAATCTGCTGAATACGGCGGTAGATGCCGGGCCGGTCGGCCATAGTATCGTCGAAGTTGGGCGGGCGGGGAATATCGTCGGGATCGTAGCGCTCGTAATAGGCTGGCGGCGTCACATAGGGATCGTGGGGCGCTTCCGTGCTGAGGAACAGCGCCCACGGCCTTTCGTGATCGCGCGAAACATCTGAGATGAAGTTGATGCCATCGCTATATAGGCGGTATTCCGCCGTCGCTTCGACCGGCTCGTCCACTACGCCATAAAGCAGGAAATCGTCATAGCCTTTTTGCTGGACATCTTTGCGCATCAGCATGTCCTCATCCCGCTTTACTAACCCGGCCAGTTGCTGGTAGCGCTCAACCTGGTAGACATCGAATCCGAAGTTCTCGAGGCGATTGCTGCGTTCGACATGCCATTTACCGAAATAGCCGGTGTTATAGCCGGCTGCCTGCAGGTTGCTCGTCCAGAAGGGCAGGTCAGGCAAAAGGCTGGCGCGATAGGTTGGCACTGCATGCGTGCAGTCAACCATGCCGTGACTGTGTGGCAGCAATCCAGTCATCAGGCTGGCGCGTGTGGGCGAGCAGATGGGATTGACGGTATAGCAGCGTGAGAAGCGAACACCGTTGGTTGCCAGTCTGTCCAGGTTCGGCGTCTGGCAGGCGGTGTGTGGCTCGACGGTGTCGGCGCGTTGCTGGTCGGTGATGAGGAAGAGGAGGTTAGGCGGATGGGTAGATGCTGCCATTGTGCTCTTCCTCCTTCTGTTCAGAAGTCTGCCAAGACCAAGTGGTTGCGTTCCAGAACTTCCCTTTTCCACCCTGAAGTACTGGATTCAGGAATCGCCGCGCTGCCGCGACTGCCTCTCCTAAAGAGCGGTAGAGAAGTCCGACTTCTCTTGACATTCTGAGAAACGGTGTAGACCATGAAGCGGTGGGATTGGGCAGAGTCCATGGTGGCTCATGGGTTCCCCAATAAGTGAATGTTGTTTGAAGCGCCGCGCTTAGCTCAGATTGATCAAACGGTTCCGCTTCCGCCAAGAGCAAGATGTCTACGAGATCTTTGACACGAGTGCTAGGTCCACTAGGATGTGGACGTGTATATGCGTGTACTTTTTCGGCTAGATGTTGCGTTGTCGGATAGCAAGGAATCGCAGTTGCTCCAATGCCTGCAAAACTCAATAGCGGCGGCATCTTGAACATCTCTGGCTGTCCACGAACAGGATTACCCACACCAACATCGAGATGGAAGTGCTCGAACAATCGCCCATCTAGCATAGCAGCAACGAGGAAACGATAACCGACTCCAGGAGCCTCTTCGTCAAGCTGGTCTGGCGCTCTGACCTCGAAAAGAAACCAGTCAGCCAAATCTATTAATGCAACTCGCACGAGCGTCTGGTGAAGGTCTGGCCTCGCTTCCTTCAAGAGTATGTCCAGATCTTTCGTCGTACGAGATCGCTCACCCAGGCGTAACTGCAAAGCCACGCCTCCTTTAAGCAGCCATGCGTCTGTCTGACCATTCACAAGTCGGGCAAGATAACGGTCAAATACAACCATTTTGCGAAGCCAGAACAACGGGATGCTTTCGTGCTGGCTCTGTCTTAATAGACGATTTTCTAACGCTTTGCGAAATGCCGCACCGCTCTTGTATTTCATCAGCCTGGCCGCTCCGCAAGCGCATTGTGGATGAGACGTTTCGCACGACCTCCTTCCTTTGATGCAAACTTATACATCTGTTCCTTAGTCACTAGACCTCTACTTACACCTTCACGCACTGCTTGAATGATCAACTCATCTGCCAATCCGCTGACAGAAACATGAACGATTGTGCGCTGCACGGTTGTCACCGGCAGACCAGCATAACGGGTGATGTCATCAAGTGTAATTCGATTGGTATGAAGCCGAATTCCTTTTCGTCTGCGAGAAGCAGTCCGCGGCATGATGATGTGAATTTCGTTTGGAAGCACGTCAGATAATCCGTATAGAGCAAGCGCACTTTCGTGCGATATGACCGAATTGGGCCCGGCAACAAGCCAAGCTATGAAGAGATCTTCATAGGGTGAATGAGGAAACCGGGTGAGACGATAGACTCCGCGCCGTTTCCGCAGAAAATGTCCCTGGGATGTATGGTATGATAGTTGCCTATGGCTAAATCCTTCCCGTATCGCCTGGGCGGCAGTGAAGTATCCTGCCTGTTGCTCGGCAACATCATAGAGCTTTCCGAATCTGCTAGGGCTATCTGTGGGCGTGTTCATATGAGTACTTACGTACAATTTTCGTAACTTACTGCACACATTATATAAGAACAATCGCTTATCTTCAAATAGGGAACCTGTGGAGGGATTGCGAATCGCCTCCACCCATGTATCTAAATCGGTTCAACACTCTTATCAATGCGCTACTCCAGAGTCTATGCTAGATGAAAATTCAGCCAATCGTTTCTGCACCTCGATGCAACGAATGAGCGCTCGTGGCAAGTGGAATGGATCTTTGACGGGCAACGCCACAGTCTCGGTGAAGGGCTTGCCGAAGCGGTCCAGCTTTTGGGTCCACTCACCATGGTCGGGTACGGGATAGTGGCTGAAGGCGTAATTATGGACTTTTTCGAACCAATCCAATGCCCACAATTCCTCTCCGATTTCATAGGCGAGGAGCAGGGCGTACAGCGCTTCGGTATGCGGCCACCAGATTTTGGCGTCGGCGAAGGGCCACCAGGGCTTGCCTCCCGCAGCATCGGCGGCAAGCAGAATCCCACCAAATTGCTCATCCCAACCGTACTCGATATGCCATCTGATGGCGTCGATGGCTTGGCGAATGCGCTGCTCGTTGCCCCAGTGCCGGTAGATGTGGATCATGAACCACATCGATTCGATAGCATGGCCGGGGACAATCGCTCGCCCCTGGGGAGAATCGATCAAACTATTGTCCAGATGAACGTATTCGTATAGTAATTGTCGGTGGGGTTGCAGAAACGCGCCCATGACCTCTTCGGCGTGGTGCAAGCCGGCCGCCAATATGTCATCATCCCCCAGAAGCAGGCCTAGCTCGTGAAAGACAAGTGAGTAGATCATGGAGACGCCGTGCGCTTTGACGCCTTCGGGCAGCGGATAAGGGGCGGTTTCGTATGAACCAGGTCGGGCCAAACGATCCTGCACGTTGTGATAGGTGTCCAGGGCTAGCTCAATGGTCTTTTTATCAGCGGTTGCCCGGGCCAATTCGGTCAGGCCGTAGATGGCGAACCCATCGGCATAGATGCTGGTCGCCCCTTGCAGTATCTGTCCCGTCTGATCGACGGCGAATACCCACCGCCCCTGCTCATCCCGGCCATGTTTCACGGCGAAATCATAGATATGCAAGGCCACATCCAACCATTCTTGCCTTGGCTCGACGTGATTGTACAGAGCGGAAAACGTCCAGATGGCCCGCAGCTGCGACCACATATATTTGTCGCTGCTCAGCACCTCGCCTGTGTCTGATATACAGGTGAGGATGCCGCCGTTTGCCCGGTCGATGGCGTGTTCCATCCAGAACGGAACCACGCGCTCCAGTAGTTCGGCGCGGTAGACGGCGTGCAAATCCTCGAATCTTGTTTCGATCTTCATATTAGCTTTTCACCACATCATCGTAGTTCCAGCCCAGACCCTCACAGACTGCCTGGACGTGCGCATCCCAGGTGGGTTCGGAATCGGGGCGAACGGAGAAAGCGTCGATCGCCAGATATCGAAGTGTGGTCGGTCCCAAGCAGCGGATGGAGTGCGGTCGAGCAACAGGAATCCGCACAACATCGCCAGGCCCTACCAATAAACCTTCACTCTCGCCGCCGATTTGCAAACGCCCCCGCCCCTCCATGACATAGAATATCTGCTCCATGTCGTCGTGCTGGTGGAGCGGCGGCGCTTCTCCCGGCGCCAGTTCAACGATGAAGACCTCGCTGTGGGCGGCTTCAGAGCGATCCATGACCAGATCGTTGATGTGGGTGGGGAAGCGATAGCGTTTTGGGTTATCGGTGCTGAATATGTAGTTCATGATGTTTGCCCGCTCTTGACTTCAGTAGCATTGCCGCAACCGATCATGCCCCATCGGATTGTCTTCAATGTTTTTCTCTGGTCTGTGATGAGATGCTTGTACACGCTGTAAATAAACCTGAATTCGGAACTCTACAATCGCTCACGGATTAAATGGTGACACAGATTCATCATGGCTTGGTTGCCGACTCTAGCTACGATGAAATGGAGTTATCCGTGTTGATCTATGTCGATCCGTGAGTTTGTTATTAGTTCCGAAACGCCCTTTTTGACAGGTCGCCGAGAAACGATTCGATCAGTCGAGCCGCCTCGGCGATGTCGAGTAGAGTCGCCTTATCCCGCTGCATAAGTAGCCTCATGTATGGAAAAGAGTACCTGCGCGTTGTCCAGGATCTCGCGTCGACGGATCCAGTTATGGCTTTGCTCAACCGCGCGTCTGCTGATGAGGTCCACCTCTCGCTCGAACAGATGCTCGAGTTCAAGTTCCATCTGGATGTGTTCAAGAAGACCCCACGCGGCATCCTCCGTGAACGTAACCAAGACATCCACATCACTTCCGGCATTGAAATCAGGACGTAGCACAGAACCAAAAAGCGCCAGTTCCTGGATTCTCCAGCGGTGGCAAAACTCCTCCAATCTGTGCTTGGGGATGGTTTGAGCAAGGGTATACATATGTTTGCTACTCACTATGCGCCGACTAAAGGCGGGCTGCTGTCTAACACTTCAATTCGTGATTGGCATTATAGCACAACTATTATCTGCTTATGTGTGGGAGTTTGTGAGCGTCACGGACTGGGGACAAAAAAACAGGGAAAAAGGGGGGATTCGCCGCCAACCAACGGGTAAAGGGGCTCAAAATCGGGGTTGAGCTTGCCCATAATCACCAGA
>JAAENG010000268.1 GCA_024224665.1 Chloroflexota bacterium
CTGATCGTGCTATCGACGGGGATCTCATGAGAAAAACATCCCATGGGCGAGTGGTGGAATTGGCAGACACGACGGACTTAAAATCCGTTGCTAGCGATAGCGTGCGGGTTCAAGTCCCGCCTCGCCTACCATATTAAATAAAGGCGATCCTGAGAAATCAGGGTCGCCTTTCTTTATTCCAAGCCAGCCTCATTGACCTGACCCCATTACCGCTACCACTGCTTAAGTTACAGCCACCACGGAATTGACCGTTCCCCCGAAACTGTACCATTACGCGTTAGAGGAAATCGGGGTAGGTGCTCCTCGGTTTTCGTTGATGGCCTTGGCGTACTCACTGGGAGGGATGCCACCCAGTGACCGATGAGGCCTGATTTCGTTGTATGTTCTTCGCCAGGCTTCGAGCGTGCGCTGGGCATCGCTCAGGCTGAAAAACAGATTCAGGTTTAAGCATTCGTCCCTCAATTTGCCATTGAAGGATTCTATATGTCCGTTGTCGGTCGGTTTGCCAGGGCGGATGAATTCGATCTGGATTCCGTGTCGATACGCCCACCCATCCATGGCCTTGCTGTAGAACTCGGAACCATTATCCACCTGGATGCTCCTGGGCGCGCCACGCTCCTTGCGTATGCGCTCAAGATAGGCTACCACGTGCTCCCCGGTCAAAGAGAAGCCAGGCACAATGGCGAGACTCTCACGGGTGTACATGTCCAAGACCGTCAGCGCCCGGAATCGGCGACCATCTTCGAGACGATCAGCAACAAAGTCCATCGTCCATCGCTCGTTGACAGTCGAGGCCGTCGGAAGCGGAACCCGCGCATGACTCACTCGCTTCTTTTTCCTCTTTGTCCGCAAGCCTAATTCTTCTTCGCAGTAAATGCGATAGACCCGTTTGTGATTCACTGCGAAGCCCTCGCGCACCAGCATTGTATGTATCCGCTTATAGCCGTAACGAATGTACGTCTTGGCAAGTTCCTTAATCCGCATACGCAATACCGTATCGTCACGGCCACAAGACCGATATCGAAACGTACTGCGCTGGAGCTGGATAAGCCCGCACGCATGGCGTTCGCTGACGCCGTAGTCCTCTTGGACGGCACGCACCAACACACGCTTGCGCGCAGGCTTTACAACTTTTTTGAAAGCACGTCCTGAAGGATATGTTTGTCCAAGGACAAATCAGCCACCAGGCCCTTGAGCCGGCGATTCTCCTCTTCCAGTTCCTTCAATCGCCGCAGCTCCGATACGCCCATGCCCTTGTACTTCTTCTTCCAGTTGTAAAATGTCGCCTCAGACACCCCAAGCTTCCGGCACAAGTCAGAGACCTTCTCGCCCAATTCCGCCTGCTTCAAGGCATACGCTATTTGCTGTTCTGAATAACGCTTCTTCATCGATGCTTCTCCTTATCTCGAAGCATCCTAGCCACAAATTACTCTAATTCCAAACGGACCAGTTTATAGGGAGACGGTCAGTTCCTGAACATGATGAAATGAACCGCAATGTCATCATTCTCGCCGACCGCTTGAAAGAAGGTCGCCGCGTAAGCATCAAGACCCTGAGCTGCGGCGGCTCCCAATTTCTCCATCGTCTCGGGCTTGTGAAACGCCCGCTCCATTGAGTACGGGTGGTCGGCGGCGAATCTCCAATCAGAGAGTCGATC
>JAAENG010000269.1 GCA_024224665.1 Chloroflexota bacterium
ATCTAATTTCCTGCCCCCCTCATAAGCCACGGTCGAAGGGGACAGTACTCCTAGAGCAACAGTGGGAGTCATGAGCGTATGTACCTACTCGTATTCAACCCCGGCTTTACCACAGATGAGAACCCCATCAGGATAGGTGTACAAGTCTGATGGCTGCACCTTGACCCGCATGTCGCTGGCATAGATTTTACAAGGGCGAAGCTTCAACTGACGTGCCAACACCATAACAAGATTGGCGACGATAAGATTATGGGCTTCGCTCGCCCCATACATAGCGAATGTTTCGCCATCACAGTATTCACTCTTGGTTTCGGCGTTGCGTTCGAGAAACAGATAGTCTTCGGGGGTCAGGTACGGCTCAGTTCTTTGTCGCATAAAATCGGTCTTATTCGATACCAAATAGTGCGCCCACCTCAACATGAAACTCTTGTAGCACATCCTCACCCGTCAACGTTTCACTCACCTCATATCTCGCCACGTCCGTCAGCGAGAGATACACATAAACCACCTGCTTGTCAGGGTCTACGATCCACACTATCGAGACCCCGATATCGAAATACTCCTCCAACTTGTCCATCACCCCTTGCCAACTATCGCCCGGAGAGAGCACCTCGACCACCAGTTCCGGGGCCACATCCAAAAAACTCTGTGATTTCACCTGCGCCAGGCGTTCATGAGAGATATAGGCCACGTCCATCCCTCGTACAGTATCGGGATCGCGTCGGGTGTAGATGCCCACCTCGCCGACCATAACCATGCCCAAGTTTCGTTCTGTCACAAATGTATCGATCAAACGAGCAACGACGTTCTCGATTTTTCCATGCTTATAACCGGTAGGTGACATACGAATGATCTCTCCTTGGACTAATTCAACACGGGCGGTATCACCCATCTGAAAGAGGACTTCTCCAGAAATGAGCTGCGGTTGCTCTACCGGCTTTTTTATTTGCACTGGGGTTTGTACGGCCATTATTCATCTCACACGGTGGGCGGGGGTGCCAGCTTGGTGTTTGTCCGCATATTATAACATGGCCCAACTGTGTGCACTAGCACTTTTCAGAAGTGGTCTATCTAACCCTATTGATGACATCCTGGGTGGCCAATTGTTTGTTAAATACACGCCGGTCTTTGCCGCGTCCAACTTACTGTGCCACAATGATTCATATCAAAGGCTTAATCATCGAACATTTCGTGTTAATTCGTTTCATTCGTGGCTCATGTGTTTGAGTCGCATACTCCTGTTGCTGCATTACTAATCACCCAGATATGAATGATCTCCTGGAAACCTTCGCCGCCGATCTCATCAAATACAGCAGTGCCGAGGTCTATACCGATCAGGCCACACGCCTGCTCTACAGCACCGATGCCTCTATTTACCAGATCATGCCCCTGGCGGTGGTGGTGCCTCGCCACTACGATGACGTGCTGGCCACGGTTGAGCTGTGCATTCGAGAAGGTTTGCCGATGCTCCCGCGCGGGGGTGGTTCCAGCCTGGCCGGGCAAACGGTGGGTGAAGCGGTGGTCATCGATTTCAGCAAATACTTGGATCAGGTTATCGAAATCGATGGACAGCGCCGCCGGGTGTTGGTGCAAGCGGGAACAACGCTAGATGTCTTGAACCGCCAGCTTAGCCCCTATGCCCTCACCATCGGACCGGACCCCGCCAGCAGTGCCCGCGCAGCGGTAGGAGGTATTATCGGCAATAATGCCACCGGATCGCATTCTCTTGTGTATGGTCACATGGCCGACCATGTCGTCAGCTTGCGCTCAGTTCTGGCAGATGGAAAGGAGACGCGTTTGGGGCCAGTCGCCTGGGAGAATGTCCCACACCAGGGTCGGGGTGATGATATCGCCTCCGATCTGTATCGGCAGATCCCAATGTTGATCCAAGCCAACGCCCAGCTCATCGACGACCAGTTTCCCAAATATTGGCGACGTTCGGGCGGATACAACATTGATCGCATCCGTCGCCAACTCGAGGACGATCACCTCAACCTGGCATCCCTGTTGGTGGGCAGCGAAGGTACCTTGGGCATCACGCTGGAAGCCGAATTAGATATTGTTGCCATCCCCTCCCATAAGATCCTGGCTATCCTCCATTTCGATGATTCTGACACGGCCTTTCGTGCTGTGCCCGGCCTGCTGGAGTTGAATCCCTCGGCTATCGAATATATCGACGAGGTCTTGATGCGCCTGACACGGCAGTCTCCAAGCTGGAGCAAACGCCTTACCTTTGTCGAGGGTGAACCGGCGGCGGTCTTTGTCGTGGAATTCTGCGGAGAGGAGGAGACCTATCTGGGGGACCGCTTGCAGGCGCTGGAACAGCATCTAAACCATATTGGTTACAGAGGCGCCCTCCTCAAAATCATCGATTCAGCTGCGCAGGCCAATGTGTGGGAGGTACGCAAGGCGGGGCTGAACCTGCTGACCTCGATGCGAGGCGATGCCAAACCTGTCCCCGGCATCGAAGACGTAGCCGTTCCCCCTGAAAACCTGGCTGATTACATGGCCGAGCTTGGGGCTATGTTAGACGGCAGAGGGCTGCTGGCGGCGATGTACGCGCATGCTTCCACCGGCTGTATCCACACCCGCCCCATCCTCAATCTCAAAAGTACGGAAGGGACTTCGACACTGATCGAATTGATAACCGGGGCGGCGACATTAGCGAAAAAATATGGTGGCGTGCCCAGCAGCGAGCATGGCGATGGTCTGGCCCGTAGCTTCCTCAACCCCGGCTTTTTCGGCCCCGACATGTACGATCTCTTCCGCCAGGTCAAGTCACTCTTCGATCCCGACCATCTGTTTAACCCCGGAAAAATCGTCGATCCCCAACCACCCGACCAAAACCTGCGCTACGGTCCCGATTATGAAACGATCTCCATCGACCCGATTTGGGACTGGAGCAATGACGGGAGCTACAGTCAGGCGGTGGAGATGTGCAATGGGTCGGGGGTGTGTCGCAGGCTGGATGTGGGCAGCATGTGCCCTTCATTCCAAGCCACCCGCGACGAAATGCACAGCACCCGCGGCCGCGCCAATCTTTTGCGCGTAGCCCTCACAGGCGATTTACCCGGCGGCCTGGCCGATCCCGCCTTGGCAGAAGCATTGGACCTCTGTCTGGGCTGCAAGGCTTGCAAGACCGAGTGTCCCTCCAGCGTGGACATGGCCAAACTCAAGGCCGAGGCTAGCTATCAAAAGTACCGGACACAATCACCACCCCTCAACCCCCGTGCCTTTGCGAATATAGATCGCCTTTCCGCCCTGGCAGCCCCCTTCGCCCCTCTTGCCAATTTCGCCTTCGACTTCGCTCCCACCCGTTGGGTCTTTAACCGTGTGTTGGATATCCATCCTCGACGCCAGTTTCCCAAATTCCAACGCCGCACCTTCACCTCACGGTTTCAGAGGTCAGAGGTGGGAAGACAGAGGTCGGATGTGCGGGTAGCGTTGTTTCCAGATACGTTCACGCAGTTCAATGTTCCCGAGCAGGGCATTGCCGCTGTTCGGGTGCTTGAAGCTGGCGGTTGCCAGGTAGAGCTTGCCCCTCGCAGCTGTTGTGGACGTCCGGCCCTGTCGAATGGGCTCATCCCCGAGGCCAAGGCCCGAGCGCAAAAGCTCATCACTGCTCTTTACCCATATGCGCAGGCGGGCATTCCCGTTGTCGGCCTTGAACCCAGCTGCATCCTCACCATTCGTGATGACTACCCCAACCTGCTGCCCGGACCCGAATCACAAGCTGTGGCAGAGAATGTCTTTCTCTTGGACGAATATATCGCAGAATTGCTACGCGAAAACCCCGACGCCTTGACATTGAATCGCTCTGACCACAGCTATCTCTTTCACGGGCACTGTCATCAAAAAGCTCTGGTGGGCGTTGAGCCCTCATTGCAGATGCTTGCGGCCATCCCCGGCGCCCAGGCCAAAGCCATCGATGCCGGATGTTGCGGTATGGCGGGGGCTTTTGGCTACACAAACGATCACTACGATGTCAGCGTCGCTGTAGCCAACGGCCGCCTGATCCCTGCCATTACGTCGGCTGCTAATGCGATCATCATCGCCAATGGTGTCTCTTGCAGGCATCAAATCGAGGAACTGAGCGGCCGGCGAGCGATGCATGTGGCTGAAGCGCTGGCGGAGAGCTTGTCTGGCCTGTAATCTAGGGTCGCTTCCATTCAGCTATTTGGTAACTTGACCATAAATGCGGTTGTCATGAGTTATCAAACATGCTATGATCGCTCTAGTTTACGACGGCTTAAGTAGATAGAGAGTTAGCTACGCTAAAGCGACGAGTTGAATCCGTGATTCGGCTGGACACAAGTGAGGGCGGTCAACTCTACATTTACTTCCGCCTCGGTGTACTAGCGTCCTCATAGGTTAGGTGCTCTTATGACAGTAACTCCAATCAAACAAGTGCGAGAGATAGCGACTCAACTCGTCGATGCCGAAGCGTTATTAGAGATGTCTTGTCGAGATGACAATCGTTATGAACTGTTGGAAGGAGTTGTGAATATGATGTCGCCAGCAGGCAGCGAACACGGCCATTACGCGTCCAAGTTAAATGCGCGCATTCAAGTGTACGCTGAAGACAATCAACTAGGGTATACACTTGCAGCCGAAACCGGATTTATGTTAGAAACCGATCCCGATACCGTACGAGCGCCCGATGTGAGCTTTGTTAGGGCAGAGCGGGTGCCTGCAGAGGGACTGCCCAAAGGCTACTTCCCCGGCGCCCCTGATCTGGCGGTTGAAGTCGTATCACCCAATGACCGGGCATCTGATGTACAAGAAAAAGTACAGGATTGGCTGACCCATGGCACGCAACTGCTGTGGCTGGTTGAACCCGCCAGCCGAACGCTTACGGTATATCGAAAGGACGGCAGTGCCATGGTATTGCAAGGCGAAGACACCCTGGATGGTGAGAATGCTTTACCTGGGTTTTCGTATGCACCCGACCGCTTGTTTTTCTGATCTCTGAGGCAAGACCCTCTCAAACAGTCCGCATCTGCATGAGGCGGGCTGTTCTTTTGTAGTCTTGGCAAACGAGTAAGGACTAGGACAGAATGGATACCATTACATTGAGCGCCGTTACCCGAGAGATCAGCGAACAACTGCTTGGTGGCCGGGTACAGGCGATCCTGCAGCCCGATGAGCAAAGCCTGGTCCTGGAAATCTACAACCACAGCGAACGACGTTGGCTTTTGCTCAGTGCCGATACGCAACATCCTCGTGTCCACTTGCTTGGTGAGAAAGCCCGACGTGGGATCGAAAAAGACTCCCCCTTCTTGTTGCTAGCTCGAAAATACCTGCGTGGGGCCAGGCTAGGCGACATTTTCCAGCCGGCCTGGGAACGGGTTCTCCATCTTCGGTTTCATCACCCAGAGGTCGGAACCAGCACGTTAGTTGGGGAAATCATGGGGCGTTGGAGCAATTTGCTGTTGCTCGATCCCCAAGGGATCATTCTGGAAGCTCTGCGACGTTTCGGCCCAGGAGAAAGCCGGTATCGTGTGATCTTGCCGGGAAAGACCTATGTTCAACCCCCGCCTCAGACTGGCAAACAACCTGTCGATCTGGCCGATCTCCCCTTTTTCGAGAGACTATTCAACCAGGCATCTGCTAATACACCCCTCTGGCGTGTACTCGTGCGCGAGGTGGGTGGTGTGAGCCCACTGGCAGCGCGTGAGATCAGCTATCGGGCGACCGGCGAGACCCAGGCCGATGTCGCCCATCCCAATGCCCGTCCCCAGGCGTTGTTGGATGCGATAAGCTGGTATCGAAACCTACCCCAACAGGGTGGTTGGGCCCCGACCATCGCCCTCGACCCCAGCGACGAATCGCCAGCGGCCCTCGCCCCTTACGCACTCAGCCATCTCGACACACTCCGATATTATCCCTCGATCAGTGAAGCTGCCGAGATCTATTATCAGGCAGTCCTCAGCGCCGATAGCTATGCTGGACGCCGCAAACAAGTGCTGGCGCTGCTCGAACAAGCACGCAAAAAACTATATGCTAAACGAGCCAGCCTGGGCAAACAAGCAGTCAGCGAGGCCCAGGTCGATGAACTTCGCGGTGCGGGCGAGTGGATACTGGCTTATGCCTGGCAGACACAACCTGGCGATGCCGTGTTAAAAGCGGACACCGGCGAGGAAGTGCTCACCATCTCCCTCGATCCCACCCTATCTGCCAGCGAAAACGCGCAAGACTACTTCGCCCGATACCGAAAAGCAAAACGAGCGGCAGCGAAGATCCCAAGCTTGCTTGCGGTTGTCGACCGGGACCTTGCCTATCTGGACCAACTGCAAACTGATCTCACGCTAGCTGACAACGCTCCACAGATAGAGGAGCTAAGGGAGGCGCTGCTTGTTTCAGGCCTGATATCAGGAGCAAGCACAAGACGCCAGCAGCCGATACAGCGTTCACGTCCTTTGCGCTTAGAATCCGCAGACGGCTTCACAATCATCGTCGGGCGCAATGCTTTGCAGAATGAACAGGTCACTTGGAAGCAAGCAAAGCCAGAAGACCTTTGGTTACACGCACAACGAATGCCAGGCTCACATGTGGTTGTAAAAACGAATGGACTGCCCGTTCCGCAAAAAACGCTCGAACAAGCCGCATCCTGGGCAGCCTATCACTCCAAAGCGCGCAATGATACCAAGGTCTCGGTCATTTACACGCAGCGCCGCCATCTTCGCAAAATAAAGGGCGGGCGACCGGGACAGGTGCGTGTTCTGCAATCCAAATCGATAACCATCCCCCCAGAGGCCCCGGGGCAAGAACGCTAACACTCGCAGCTATTACAAAACTTGACACCAGCCATCTGATATTTGACACTTCTTCTGACAGATCTCTTTTTCCCCCATTCCTTCCCCTGACCTGAGACCGCACACCCTCTATGTCCACCTCAATGCTCGTTCAAATCGAAGAAGACAAACATTGGTGGTTTGCCACCCGCACCCGAGCCATCCTGGCCTTGCTTGACAAATACGCAGGCCCAGGCAAACAGGGGCGGAAAGTCCTTGATGTAGGCGCCGGCGCCGGCAATATGATGCACCAGTTAGGCCAATATGGCGATGAAATCACCGGGCTGGAATACAACCCAAAACCCATTGTGGTGGCTAACGAACGTGGTTTCGACGTGCGAGAGGGCACCGCCACCGACATGCCCTTCGATGCCGGCATGTTCGATATCGTTGCACTTCTGGATACGGTTGAACACATTGCCGATGAAAGCGCGGTTCTGAACGAAACTTTCCGCGTTACCAGGCCCGGCGGCTTTATGGTCGTTACCGTACCGGCCCTGATGTGGCTGTGGAGTAACAACGATATCATCAACCTCCACGAACGGCGCTATAAAGCAGCGGAATTGCGAGACAAACTTGGCGCCGCCGGATGGAATGTCCCTTACTGTGGCTATAACAACTTCCTGATCTTCCCCTTGGGAGCCGGGATGATACTGATCCGCAAACGGGTGGATAAGGAACCGGATATGACATCCCCTCATTTTGACGACGAGGCTTACCAGGTAGAGATGGAACCGGCGCCTGAACTTCTCAATACGGTACTGGAAGGCGTGGGTAAGGTCGAAGTATCGATGCTTAAGCACATGCAATTACCTATAGGCACCAGCGTTATCGCCATTGCACAGAAACCGGACTCAAGCTGATGGCTGACCCCAACCTTGATTCTGAACCCCAAACAGAAGCATTTTCCTGGGAGAGTTGGTTGGCCCAGGGGTTCAAAGCCTTTCGCCGCACATTATTCAGACACGACCTGGGATTGCCGGAAGAGTTTTGGTACCACCTGGAACGGGCGGCTCATGAAATGTTGATGGCGGGTCGAATTTTATTGCGCACAATCCGGGACATGCGCCGGCAGCGAGATGCCCCTCCATCCGAAAGTCGAGGCCCCATCGATATCGACTGGGATTAGATTAACTTCCTGTGTTTTTCCAGGACCATACGAAATCCTGATGAACCATGTTGAATTAGCCCTTTGCTTTGCTGGCGCACTGCGGACAATACTTGGGATCGTCCAACTCGATAAGGTGTTCAGCGCAAACGGCAAAGACTGCAACCCGTTCCATCAACCCCCATTTTTTTACGACTGACGCCTCTAGAGCGATCTCGGAACAGTTGGTGCGTAAGAGGATCTCTGGAACCGGGCACGTATCGCAAAGCGATCTACGCCAGGGGCGAGTGTCGGCGTTGCGTTTGATCAGACGGCATTCTTCATGATCACGCCCACGGTAGAAATCGGCGTAGTAATATCGACAATTTACAGGATCATATGAGGCCATGACGTACCATTAGAACAACAGGTTGCTCGTGATAGCGACACAGGTAGGGTAACGAAAGGGGCCAGAGCAATCAAGTCACTCTATTGTACAATGCAAATAAGACTATACCGTGATTGCTGATACGTTTGTAGTATAGACCTGGCATATGTCCACAACCGTTCTACCTAAAAGAAAACCGCCGCCAGATGGCGACGGCGTTTTATGTAGAGATCTTATGATCTAGAAACCAGCGCTGAAAGCGCCTGCAAATAACGAGAACACCATGGCAATGACAATAAGGGCGCCAATGACATACCATACGGTTGTCTTCCAATGACGCTGTCTTGTACGCGTTACGTTTCGTTTGCGACGGCGGGCCATATCAAACCTCCTGCTAGGGATACAAGCGGCATACAAAAACGCTCAAGGCAATTGCATGCTACATGAGCACCATGAGCAGCGGCAACCAAAGGTCACAGAAGCCGACCAGAGCATGGTTCTTGATACTTGTGTAACTCCGGCAGGTGCTTTTATTGATGTTATTGTAGCACAAAGGCGTCTGAGTCTTCAATTTGTGGCATCAGCAGAGTTCCTCAATTTCACTGCATCCTATCAACACCTGAAAGCAATGGCCGGCACTCGACGAGCGTACCCGGCAGCGATGACACTGTGAGCAGACGGATTGGGTAAGAAAACGCAACAGCACTTACTCTGTTTGGGGAGAGTGGATACTATCACTGCGCGTGGCTTGTTTTCGCACTCAACCCAACACGTTGTAGACGTGCCCGCTGTAGCAAAAAAAGACCTGCAGACCAGCCTTTGATTCGCATTAGGTCTTGGAATCGGGTACCATGTAACTTCTGTCTTTGGGTCAGCATCTTATGTTGACATCTGCATACGACCCTCTCGATACTACAACAGTTAAAAATATTTATGCTTTTAGTACTCAGTCAAGCCTAGAGTGATGAATATGTCATTCTGAACGGAGTGAAGAATCTGCGGTTGCAAAGGCGCGATTCTTCGTTTCACTCAGAATGACATCCATCAAGGCACGCTTGACTGACAACTAGTTCTTAGCATTGGAGTTAATTATGAGCAGTTTTCTTAAGAATTTATTCGGCGGCAGTTCTGAAGAACAAACCATAGAAGAGGCCTCCTCGGTTGACGATGTAAACCAACCCATCCATGTCAGCGATGCTGATTTCGAAGAGGTGGTGATGAACACAGACAAATTAGCCCTCGTTGATCTATGGGCCGAGTGGTGTGGCCCCTGCCACATGCTTGCACCTACCATCGAAGATCTGGCAGAGGAATATGGGGATGACGTCGTCATTGCCAAGCTTGATGTCGATGAGAATCCCAAAAGTGCCGGTCGCTTCAATATCATGGGCATCCCCACTGTTCTTTTCATCAAACAGGGCCAGGAAGTGGACCGTATAGTCGGTGTCCAGGGCTACTCGGCGTTTGCCAGTCGCATCGAACGCTTGATGGACTGATCGGCGCCCTTAGGCAGCGCCCGCTTGCCAATGGCATGAATGCCTGACGGAAACAAAATTAGCCGTACAGTTCCTCGGTGCAAGTAATGCTGCTTCCAAACATCTCGAGAATTAACTTGGCCCGCTCTCTAGCCGATGTTTGACAGATGCAACAAAAGCATCGGCAATGGCGCCATCCAGCAGGCGATGGTCGAAACTGAAGCTGAGATAGGCCATAGAGCGGATGGCAATGCTGTCCGCAGCATCGGGAAGCAGGGGATGGCCGGGGTTGAGGACAACCACTTGTTTGTGGATACGGCCGATGCCGAGTATGCCTGCCTGCGGTTGGTTGATGATGGGGGTGGAGAAGAGGCTGCCGGCCGTGCCATGATTGGTGATCGTAAACGTTCCACCCTGGATTTCATCCGGCGCCAGGTTGCCACTGCGGGCGCGTTGGCCGAGATCGTTCACCCTTTGGGCGAGAGCCGCCAGGTCGAGCGAGTCAGCATGTTTGATGACGGGAACGACTAAGCCATCGTCGAGGGCGACGGCGACACCGACATGGATATCTCTATGTAAGAGGATGCCGTCGTCGCTCCAACTGCTGTTGGCGTAAGGATGCTGTTTGAGGGTAGCAGCCACGGCCGCGACGAAGTAGGGTGTAAAGGTCAGTTGAAGGCCTTGTTGCTCGAATCGCGCCTTATTCGCATAGCGATGTTGGATAACGGCGGTGAGATCGCAGTCGAACACCGTTGTTACATGAGCCGACATCCGTTTAGACTGCACCATGTGCTCGGCGATAAGATGGCGTATGCGGCTTTGGGGGATGATCTCGGCAGCGGTTTGCAGGGGGGTGGAGGAGAGAATCTGCGGGCGTAATCCTCCGGCGGGGTCAAGCTGAGGGATGGGGGTGGTGTCCCGACCGGCGGCGGTATCTCGTGCTTGCAGGTAGGCTATGACATCTCTCTTACGAACCCGCCCTTTGAGCCCGCTGCCAGACACCTGACTGAGGTCAATGTCGTGTTCATCCACCAGTTTCCGCACGGCCGGGCTGATAAATCCCAGATCGGGGTCGGATGCAGCAGTTTGGGAGACTGCAGGCACGGCATCATCGCCTGAGTGAGCATCAACGCAGGTATCGGCCAGGGTAACGTCGCTTATCTTATTGGCCGATTCGCCAATCAACTCACCCTGTTCTCCAGGTTGGCCGATGGTGGCGAGCAAGGCGCCGGCAGCGACGGTTTCGCCGGCAGAAATGTAGATATTGAGGAGCACGCCTTGGGCGGGACTGGGCACTTCGGTATCCACTTTATCAGTCGAAACCTCGAGCAAAGGAGCGAATTTCGCAATAGCATCCCCCTCCTGCACCAACCATTGGCTAACTGTGCCTTCGACAACAGATTCGCCCAATCGCGGCATGTAGACATTGGTTGCCATATCAGTTTTTCATTCCCCTTGTGTTTGTAGGCCGGGAGGCCGGGAGGCCAGTAGACCGGTAGGCCAGTAGACCGGTAGACCGGGAGGCCAGTAGGCCGGGAGGCCAGTAGACCGGTAGACCGGTAGACCGGGAGGCCAGTAGACCGGGAGGCCGGTAGACCGGTAGACCGGGAGGCCGGTAGACCGGGAGGCCGGTAGACCGGGAGGCCGGTAGACCGGGAGGCCGGTAGGCCGGGAGGCCGGGAGGCCGGTAGACTGGGAGGCCGGTAGACCGGGAGGCCGGTAGACCGGGAGGCCGGGATGTGTCGTCGAAGCGTACATGGAGGTTGGTTTGGTCGGGTAATCTGGTTTTTAGGTTTTTGCACTATGGTATGAACGAGCGGCCAACGTACTATTGGATAGGAAGAACGCCGTACGCTGGCTACGCATAATAATTTTGGATAATGGCCAGGATATCAGGTTCCAACGACTCCCAGCTTCGATCAGAGGCTTTGTTGACAGTAATGAAGTCAGCGGTGAGGAAGATATTGGTGACGCCTGTCAGCGCAAACAGATCTGTCGCAAGAGGATATGCGGCTGCCTCATCGGCGCTACCCAGATTGAGCATGGTTTCGCCCACAGGGAGGTTGAGGGTGAATTTCCGTGCATTTGGGTTGGGCGTATCACTTGGGTTGATCATCAAGTCGGGCATGGCGTACTCCTAAAAGCATCCTAGTAGTCAGTCAAGCCTAGAGTGAAGAATCTGCGGTTGCAAAGGCGCTATTCTTCGTTTCACTCAGAATGACATCCCTCAAGGCACGCTTGACTGACTACTAGAACCGACAGGGACAAAAACCTGCCAGCTTTTTGTGGCAACTAACCTACAACGCAGATCCGTCTTCAAAACTTATACCAGGGCGACTCAGCCACGCAACACGTACCACGCAACACGTACCACGTACCACGAGCACTACCTATCGCTTCCATCGCAACACGCATCGGTCAGTGCAATCTGTTCCCGACCCGGTTCCTCGCCAGGTATGACATGCAAGTGCCCACCATAGGTGGTGACCAGATGCTGCGGTGTGAACACTTCGTGGGGTAGGCCAAAAGCAACAAGCCTGCGATTGAGCAACATCATGCGGTCGAACTGCTCGGCCGCCTGGTCGAGATCGTGGGTCGCGACCAGGAGCGTGACATGCTGCGCTTTCAATAATTCCATGGCCTCGAAGATGGATTCTTGGCTGGGTACATCTAGTCCGGAAAGGGGTTCGTCTAGCAGGAGTAACTCGGCCTCTTGCGCCAGCGCCCGCGCCAGAAAGACGCGTTGCTGCTGTCCGCCCGATAGCTCGCCGATCTGCCGGTTCGAGAGCCCGACCATGCCAACTCTCTCCAACGATTGCTGCACGACCTGCCAGTCGTTTTTCCTCGGCCATTTGAACAAGCCGATCTTGGCGCTACGTCCCATCATCACCACGTCGGAGACGGTGACGGGGAAGGTCCAATCTATCTGGCTGCGTTGCGGCACATAGCCGATGCAGGTGTGCCCGCCTGGTGGTTCACCATAGATACGGATGCTTCCCGAAGAGGGCCGCAGCGTACCGGCCACTACTTTGAACAAAGTACTTTTGCCGGCGCCATTGGGTCCAACGACGGCGATACGTTCTCCTTGGGCAATTTCGAATGAAACATGTTCGAGCGCATAGTGGCCATTATAGCGAACAGACACCTCCTCCACGGTCAGACATGGTGTATCGGGCCGGTGGGTGGATGTGGGATAGCGAAGTTGGCTAAGTGATTGGACCATGGTCGGGGTCAAAGACCTGTCAGGTTTCTGGTTAAACGTGCTCTACAACGAATCACTGCTGGTAGCAAGAGGTTTGATGAGAGAAACTCGGCGAAAACCTGACAGGTCTGAGTGAAATGCCGCTTATTATTGAGAAAGCTCTGGAGACGCAATGCTCCACTTTTCGGGTGTTCACGTTTACAACATGTCGGAGCATCTCACAAGGATTTCGATCTATTGAATCCCGGCAAGTACTACGTAGCGTGGTTACGCCACAATGATAGTTGAAGAAGCGCCCCTCACGCAACCTATGCGAAATGACAACTATTGACGATGATCCTACTCGCACCTATACTTGTGGGTGGTGATGCATGTTGTCGGTGTTGCTTTTCCAACTTTCACCAACGCAGCTTGCGTAACGACGTCAAACATGGCCGATTCCACACAGCCAGACTTCAGCGCCAAACTCAGACGCTTTCCCATCTTCGATGGCTTGAGCGACGAAAAGGTACGCGCCATCCGCGTGGGGGCGCCTGAACCTGTACGTCGCAATACCATGTTATTCAAGCAAGGCAGTCCCGCCAACCGTCTGTTTCTTGTATTAGAAGGTGAAATAAAACTCACTTACGTAGATGAACAAGGGCAGGAACGCCTGGTACGGCTGGTACAGCCCTATGAGGTGCTGGGCCGACTCGAATTAGATACGTTAGAAGGTCAGTTAGGAACGGCGCGTACCACGAAACGCACAAGGCTCCTGATCATGGACAAGGTCGAGATGAGGCGGTTGCGCAATAGCTCCGAGATCATGAGAGATCGATTGGACCGCAGTCGTGTGATTGGCCATTTGCGCTCGGTACCCTATTTTGCCCCTTTGTCTGATTTCGAGATCAAGTGGTTTGCAGACGTCGTCTTACCCAGAGAAATAGAGTCAGATGAAATACTCTATCACCCAGGGGATGCCGCAGATCGGATCTTTATCATGCGACAGGGTCGAGTCCGTTTGCAAGGTAGCGGACCAGACTACCCGCGCTGGGTCAGTGCGGGAGCAGTCTTTGGAGATCGTTCCGTTGCACAACAAAGTACTCGATTGGCACTTGCAGTGGCCGAGACACCCTGTAGATTATATACGTTGCCTGATCGTGATCTCCGGCAATTGCAGATAAAATATCCGAAGGCCGGATGGGGTCAAGATGCTTTTTCGGCGGAACGCGTTTTGTCGTTAGCACCTCTTTTTGCCGATCTCAAAGCCGAAGAAATGCGCAAGCTCTCTGGGTACACGATGCGTATCCACCTCCACCGCACGCAATCGACGATAGCTCGCCAAGGCGTTATCAACAGTCACTATTATGTTTTTGTGAGGGGTAGAGCGGTATCTCATGCCGAAGACAAAGAGGGCAGAGAAGTGGCTCGTGATTTGATCGATGAGGAAGGCACCGCTTTTGGCGAAGCAGGTGTTATCAATAGCGAGACCTTCGAACTGACAGTTGAAAGTCTCACTGCAACCGATTGGGTTAGAATCCATCGCCTTGATCTCGATCAGTTTCTAGAGGACAACCCCGATGCCCGAGAGCGACTCACCATCCGCAAAGATATTCAAGAACGTGCCGAGGCAGCCAAGCACCGCATTGCCTGGCAACAGGATGGAGAAAGTATCTTAATTCGGACACGGCGTCACTGGATTGTCCTTGTCCGAAACATGATTCCCATTTTAGGTGTCCTGCTGCTGTTGTTGATTCTCTATCTTGGTTTGAGCTATTTCTTGAATGAGCTTGCCAATTGGCTGCTTACACTGGCAGTTGTCTTGTTGCTGGCGCCGGTCACTGTGTGGACACTGTTCGATTATCTCAATGATTTCCACAACATCACCAACCGCCGAATTCTCCACGAAGAGAAGGTGATCTTGCTCTATGAGCGGCGCTCGGAAGCCCCCCTTGACAAGATCCAGGATACCGATCTCGTGCGCCCTTGGTGGGCCAAACTGCTGGGCTATGCCGATGTCAAGATCAATACAGCAGCTGAAATCGGGGCCATTCACTTCGACTATTTGCCTGGAGCCGATGAAGCACTTGCCATTCTGGATCGAGAAACCAACAGGGCCAAGGCCGGGGTAAGAGCAACCAGCCAATCCTCGATCCGCAAACAATTACAGAGCCGCTTGCAGATAGGGCTTGAAGAACAGACCGATGAAAGGGCCTTGATTGGCCCCCCCTTGCCTTCGGGGCCATACGAGGAATCCAAGGGCCGCAGCCAAGTTCGCTTTGCCTTCCAACCCAAACCACGTGATGAGCACGAGATCATCTGGCGCAAACACTGGCTGGGTTTGTTGGCGCTGACCATTATCCCCTTCTTGACGACTGTCGCTGCCTTTATCATCTTCCTGGTGGTTGCCGGTATCACAGGTGGGGGCGTTTCCGGAGCGCTAGGAGCTAGCATTATGTTCATCGCAGTTCTAGCCTTTTTTGCTTCCTTGGGATGGATGCTATGGAATTTCGCCGATTGGCGCAACGATCACTACATCGTCACCGATCAACACATCGAGCATTTGGAGATGCGCCCACTGTGGTTGGATGAAATCCGCAAGCGCACATCTATGGAGCGCGTGGAGAATGTGGCGTTCCGCAGGCCTGGACCACTCGCCTTTATCTTTGACTATGGCGATGTTGTGACACAGACAGCAGCCACCGAAGGTCAGTTGATCTTCCGCTATGTTCCCAACCCTTCAATCGTACAGCAAGAGATCTTCTACCGGATGGAACGCTATCAAGAGCGCCTCAAGGAACGACAGAGCAAGGAAATAGAAAATGATCTGGCGGACTGGATAGCCACCTATCACGAGCTTTCCAATGGCGACCACTATGGGCAGGTTGTTAACCCCACAAATTGATTAACGGAGGTGGCGATTTTTGACTGATGTATTGCTGGAGTTTTGTAACCCAACAGACCAGTGTGCCAACTCCCCGGTTTCCTGGTTTCCTGGCCTACGTTTTATTTTGGCTTGATCGCCTTATATACCTTGGCCAGACTTTCACCGTAGACATCTAGCTGCCAAGAACAAAAATAACCGAATGGTGTGATTTCAACCCTGTAGCCCGTACTCTGTAGACGTTCGGCAAGATCCTCGAAAAATGTCTGGGCAAACGCGGGATCGGCATTGACGCCGCCGAGGTGGGTAAAGGAATGGAGGACAATGGTCTCGAATTTGCGTTTGTTGGCCAACCATTTCAGGTGTTTCAATGTCTGCCGGAAGACACGCGCCCGGTCGCTCTCGTCCTCTAACTCAACATGCATAAATGCTATAACAGCATCGGTCACCGCCCCCGGTAAGGCTGGGGGAGCATCAGAGAGGGTCTGGCTGTAAGGTTCCCAATTGAACGAACGGGCAAGAAAGGAAAGAATACGCATCGATCTGGTAATGAGGTAGGACTGCACTTCAACTGGGAGTAGGACACCATCGTTGAATGAGGCGTAAAGCCTCTAGCGATGGCCGCCCTCGTTGCTTGTGGGGCCGCCACTGCGACGGAGGAACTTTGAAGGAAAGCAATTCATGAACAGACCATTGATGCTCGGTCAAGCCTGCAGCCATAGCAGGAGTACGATGCACCCAGCGGTAGTTGTAAGAACCGAGCCAGAGACAAACCCTGAGACTTTTATGATAATCACAGAAGTTGTAGAGACAACCAATGAGGTACATGGCATCGTGGAGGGTATGCGGCTGCTGGGCCAGGGTGCGGGAACGTCGGGTGAGAGGATGGAATCGAGCCCGGAAAGTAGCATTGAAGCGTTCGATCCTTCGACTGCGCTCAGGACAAGCGTAGGCAGTATTGATGACACCAGAGATGCCTTGGCTGGTTTGACGCAACCAGGCGATAGTTTGGGCGCAGCCCTGGACAATGCGCCGTTCGACATGCAAAACGCCATCGCTACGCTGTTTGACGACCTGGACGATGGCGATATCAGGCCAGGGTACCAACTGACAACGGCCCGATTGTCCACAACGAGGCAG
>JAAENG010000270.1 GCA_024224665.1 Chloroflexota bacterium
ACCGGGGTGAAATTGACCAAGAAGGCGATGGATGAATTGGAAAATCGTTTTGAACGTTTGCCCGGTTTGGAAAAGTGGTTTGTTCTTATCCGTCCCCTCCCTCCTTGATTTTTGGGAGGTTTATTTTTTTGGGTTTCCCTAAGTGATCGAGAAATGATCGGTAGAAAGACATCTAAATCAGGTTTCCGTATGCTAAGAGGATCACTGAAGATCTGAAATTGTCGATTGTAGGCATGAATAAAGCCTTGCACGCTGTAACGCCCTGCAGTAAGCTCAACTGGTACCTGAAACTGTATGTCTATTGTTGAGTTACCTTCCAAGGTTATCGATTGCTGCACTTCAACTGTGACGTCTGATATTGATGATACGAAATTAAGTGCGATTGAACCAGCGAAAATCGTATCCATGTCATTTGTGATGGAGACTTTAACTGCATCTCCCCCCCCTAACATCACCCTTGGCGGTGTTTGTCGACTCACCTGTAGAGGAAGCCAAAGCGGGATTTCAGCCTCGGGAGAGGTAGTCGTAAGATCTCCATAAGCCTTGCTTTGAAACGTAATGGTTGCACCTGGCATTGAGATCTGTGTATTAATGTTATCGACAGCTACGAAGCTATACTTAATGTTTGCATGGCCATAGGGTTGGATTACCGTCTCCCACACGAGCAAATTATCAGAGAATTGCCCTCCCCCAGAATCGATTATTTGTAACTCATTACTAAGGGGTTGCATTAGCGTTATTTTGACGAATTCATTGAGAGGGTTATTCACACCAAGCAATGCCTCATAATGATGCAATTTGGAAGCAGGCCATACGAATGATGTTAGTGGACGATCGATAATCTCAGTGCTAAGCGTGCTTGAGCCTAATCCGGCAGATGAAGCTTGATGAATTGATTCGGGTTCCCACCTTGAACTATCGTGATCAGCGTAGAACATTCCATCATCTTCAGTCATGGCGACGAGTTCGAAATTGATGTTGGTGGGCGGAATATCAACTATCCCCAGAGGGTTGTATTCATCTGCTGGGAGATAGCCGTGATCGCCATCCAGGTAAACTATCTTAGTGGTCGCAACCGCACCAGGTGCAAGGTCTACAGGTACCGCCTCACTGACCAGGGATAGGGTTGCCCAAGGTACGCTTAGTCGGGTTGTTCGAGCCTCATAGTTCGCCCAAACGTGAAAAGTGGCAGGAATATCCCCAGTATTTCTAATGAAAACTTCTGAATATGCTCTATGAGGCACCGCAAACGGGCCTAATCCCGAAGCTTCGACAACATGGCTTAGCACATTGATTGAACCTGATGGGATTTGAACATCGTATGGTTTGGCGACTGACAACAAGCCGGTCGCTAAATCATTGGCCGTGCTGCCCGCTATCTCGGGTGCAGTCTTTAGGAGAGTCATATTGGCAAACACGTACATCTGGGCAGTCTCCTCTAAAGCCTTTGAATCCATGTATGTATCAAATATCGTGAATGATGCTCCAACCAGCGCTTTGCCTGTTCCGTCAAAGGCAAGAGTAGCAATTCCACTTGCTCCTAAACGCAACGCCATCTGCAGGGTTTGACCACCATATGGATCGCTCTCATTGGCCTGGTGAATGGCTTGTAGTGTCCACAGCGCATATTGAATGCGCCACTTCATTGCATTGACAGCTGACGCACGCATTGTCAAGCTTTGCATTCGTTTGGCAATCTGATCGACTGATAAACTCGATAAATCAGCTTGGAGTAATGCATCCAAGGCTACAGTGAGGCTTTGTTTCGCATCCTCACTTAGTGTTGTGAGGTCCCAATCGTTCGTCGGCGACTCCAGGTAATTCTCGAGTAGGCTCTCCAATAATAGTGTGTCGGATATCAGGTCGACTCCGATTTGAGACAAACACTCATTGTTGTGTTGCGCAGCCAAGTACAAGATACCAGCTCGCAAAGTGAATTTCAGAACTTCGTCTTCGCCGGTAACATCCTCCATAAATGCATTCCCCAATTTGCAAATGCTTTCATCGGCAAATGCTGGGCTATCTAACCACTGTTTCCAGCCAGAAAACACTTGTGATGAAGCCGAACCGACCTGATTCACATCGGATGCAACTTCGACAGCGTCAAAAAGCCCACCTACGATGGTGGCGGCTAATTGTAACGACTGCGTGATCATTGCATTTCGAAAATAGACGGATTCTTCCTTTACTTTCCACGCAAGATCAGCGTTTGTGTCAAGTACACTGTTGCCGATATTTACGATATGTTGTCCTGTGGTATATATACTTGGTTCTGTGGGTTCCATGAAGGTGACTGATATTGACTGAGGCAACTGAAATCCATCAGTCAAATTCCAAACTCGAATCAACGTTGATCCGGTCTCGACAGAACGTATTGTCGTGGTTGCTTTCCCACTTACATCAGTAACTACCACTGATTGTGCCAGGATGTCACTCGAACGTTCAGAGTTGATTTTCAGTCTTTTACCTGAGAGAGGAATCCTGTTGTTATCCAGTATCTTAATCGATATTTCAGCCGTGTCTATTCCATCCGCCAGTATCAGGACCTTCGATACTTGTACCGTAGATTGATCCGGATCAGAGATAAACCTATCATAGTCGTCGCCAAAAAATCTTACGAAAATATCCAAATAGCCATTGGTGTCATTAGGCACGAGATTGTCAGCAAATGAATCATAGGCAATGATCTGTCCATTGTGGGAAAGGGAAGATGATAAAGCTTCGTTATTTGCAGGGCGTCCATCGAATGCGTCGGATATCTTCTTCGTGGTTTTTGTCAGAAGATCACGTAGAAATACATCTGCGCAATTATCTTTGACTCCATCCGGATTTATGTCACACCAGACATTCGGATCATATTCAACCAGGTTGTCAGCCCTTGACGTAAAAGCTACATAACGGCCATCGGCCGAAATTGATGGCCCCCAGGACGGCTGGTTTGTTTGCGTTCCACCATTTGCTACAGAAACCAGCTCTGTAGAATTGCTTGCGAGGTCATGAATGAAGATATCTTCAAAACTATTGTAATCTCCAGCCACAATATTTGTTGACCAGGAACGAAATACTACATGGTTACCATCAGCTGACAGTTTTGGCTCCCATGAAGTGCGATTTCCCTGTATACCACTGGTACTTTTTGAAACAAGTTGGACATTGCCAGACAATTGATCAAGAACGAAGATATCCCAGTTCTGGTTTGTGTCATATGTAATGATATCATCAGCTCCAGATTCAAATGCTATGAGTTGACCATCTGCAGAAACAGAAGGAAACCCTGATGGACCATTAGCGACTAATCCCGATCTTCCTCTTGATACTAACTTTGTTGCGTTTTCTTGCAAATCGTGCACGAAAACATCATTTACCCCGTTGGTATCTTCAGCGACGATATTGCTAGCTGCAGATTCAAATGCTACAAATCTTCCATCATCTGAGATTGTAGGAAGATAGGAGCTACCATTGGCTTCAGAAGCATTTGATGAAATAGATACTCTTGTTGTCTGACCAGTGGCTCTGTCATGAACAAAGACATCAGATGCACCATTGGTATCCCCGGGAACTAGGTTTGTTGCTTCAGAACCAAAGGTAACAAAACGACCATCTCCAGATATACTGGCATACTTTGAGTTTCCGTCACTCTGACTACCGTCTGACGCTACAGAAATTCGCTCGGTTTGACGAGTAATTAAGTCATGTACGAATATGTCCCCTCTTTCATTATTGTCATCGGCTATTAGCGTATCAGCCCATGAAGTGAAGGCGACAAAACGACCATCTCCAGAGATAATTGGCCACAGTGCACTATCATTGCTTTGATCTGCACTGGTAGAGATTGATGCGCGGATTACTGGAATTCGCACGGTGCTTGGTGGTGTTAAAACACTGAATCGCCAGTGGGGCGACTCCTCGCCCCAAGCATAGTTGTTCCTGATCTGAACCCACCATTCGAATTCGTGACCTATCTCAAGATCCCAGGGGAATGCGAAATCGTTCGCAGTAATATTCCAGTCCATGATGAATAGGTGCAAGCGATTCAGAGTGATATCCCGACCCCATACTTCGAAACCTAACCGACCATGCAGCGATTGCCAACTGAGGCCAGGTCTCTGATTATTCACTATGCTCCCATTTGGAGGCGAAAGAAGGGATGGACCTGGTATCACAGTACCGGCAGAGGTCAAGTAGAATGACCACACCGCCGAACTAGGTCCCCATTCGGGTTCAGGATCACTGCATGCATTTCCGTAAACGGACCGAGCACGCCAATAATAGTGAGTATTGGGCTGTAGGTTCCATAGTGGCCATTTTTCATAGTACTCGTCGGACCAACCACAATAGGTTGTCCATTGGTTAATTGACTGGAACGTTGGATCTGTAGAGATATCTATTCGTGGACTGATTTGCACACCACTGAGTCGAGCATCAATTCTCATGACAGGAATCAGTGTGTTAAGCGTGCTGTTATCAGTTGGGTTTAGTAGTAACGGAGCCGGGGGAACATCTAGGGGGGTGACGGCATTTGCATTTGAATCGCGTTCCATGTTGCATTCTACATAGATGGTCCATTCCTGGGGTTGATTTTCGGCAGCACCACTCCAACCTACACGGATTGGACATAAATCAGCTTCGAAGTGATTTGTATGTGGATCCTCGGAACTCATTTTTTTCAGGTGTTCTGTATCATCAACACCAATTTCAGAGGATATAAAGGACTGCCCGATAGTTTTTCGATTCTCTCGATTCTGTGTAAGTATGGTTTCTGAAAACGGGAGTGCGGTTTCGCCTGACTGACCTCGCACGGTGAATGACTGTGGTGCGAGCAGCAGAGTTAAGATAAATAGCGTGATTCGACTCACTCTTATCCCGTGCCGTTTGGCTTTACAAGGAGACAATCGATTGGCACTTCTCATTTAGAACACTCCTCACCACATATGACACTATTGATTATCTGTCAATTTGCGTCGCTTCGCCTCCAAACGCTGGCGTTCAGCCTCGCGCTCGAGGGCAAGTTCGGTCCAGCGGGGTGATTCGGGCACGTCGTCTGGCAGCCAGCCGCAGCGTGGTAGTTTGCCTTCTCGCACCCAGCGCCGTTCGTCGCTGCGCCAGCGCGCCCGATCCGCAATAGCTTTACGCATGTCTTTGGCGCTGAGCACATTACTTGTTAGTAGACCCGCCTGCTGTAACGGGGCGATGTTGACGCGCACGCCGTCGTTGATGTCCACCTGCCAGGCTTGCTCTGCTGCCCGGAGTTCAGCACGGCTGGCCGGGGCAAAGACGCCATCGCCGCTCCAGCGGTCCAGCGGCTCTTGGTCGAGATAGTCATCCAGGTCGGCGCAGGCGAAACCGCTCTCCTCCACCTGGAGCAGGCGCTCGGCGAAGTTCTCCAGCTCGTGGATGCGCTCGACCGCGGTGGCTGCTGCGGTTTCGTCGCCATCGCGGCGGGCGCGGGCAACCCGGCCCTGCTCCGCGGCCAGTAGCGGCTCCACGTACTGTGTGCGGATGCGGGCCAGGACATCGCCGGAACAGGCGTGGTAGTAGACGAAACATTCGAAAGCGGGCTGGCGGTTGGATCGACGGCGTCGTCCACCGCTGGCGGTGGGGGTGGAGGCCAAATGCCAGGAGATAGGTCGTTTTTTGAATTGGCGGACGTAGCGCTTGAAGAAGTCCCGGCGCAACCACTCCTCCAGGCTGCGGCCGGTGAGTTCCTGCAGGAGGGCTTCGGCCTGTTGGCTACCCAGGGGGCCATCTTCGACCCGCAGCCGCGCCCGCAGCCGCTCGGCCAGGGGCGTGTCGCCGCTGCCGGGGGTGAGGGGGATGATGCCATCGGGATCGGCCCAGAAGGGTACGGGCTCGCCCTCCTCGATCTGCTTGGGCCAGCGGTGGCCCAGCAGGCGCAGAACGATGACGGTGAGGCGGTCTTCTAACAGGCGCTGCTCCTCCGGCTTGCAACGCACACCCTCGGCTCGCAATTCCTCCAGCAGCCAGTACACGCTGATGGGGTGGATTTGCAGATTGACGCTGAGTTCTTCCAGAAAGGTTTCGGTGGGGATGGGGATGTAGGCGCCGGAGGTCATCTCCTCGTCGTCGCCGGCGTGCTCCATCTCCTCCAGGTCGAGGTCGTCGGCTTTGGCCCCTGGCCCGGCCTCGTAGAGGGCTTGCAGATTGGCCTTGATTCGGGCCAGTTCCTCCCGATCGGGGTCGATGCACTCGTGCTGGGGCAGGTAGTCGAGCACTTCCTGAGGCAGGGGCGGCAGGTCGAGATCAGCAGGGAGATCGGGCAGATTGTCGTAGCCAGAGATGAGAGGGTGCCAGCCAGCCGGTGTGCCTGATTCCTCAACAACGATAGAGCGATCGCTTTCGCCAATAGCGTATGCATCAAAACTCAACAGTTCATCAATGCCTTCGACCGCATGCAACAAACACTCAATTATTCCATTATTGTTTTGGAAATAGGTACCGTTATATTCGAAACGAGCTTCATTAATTACTGATGTAGTAATGAGGTGTTTGAGAGCCCAGGCAAGTTCGGCGACATTCTCTAAGTTATTGAATTGATCTGGACTACATACTGGTAGGCTGGGTGCGTATGCTTGATCCAGTAACAACGCAGGGGATAAACACCGGAAGAAGTAACTGGCAGCCCTCGAATTTAGCAGTCCAAGCATACCCATTCGACTAACGCTGCGAGATGGAATGATTGCTGGACTTCTCGCATCAAAGTAATCCATGTATTCAAGAGTACGTACTCCCAAGCAACCCTTGATGACTTCTGAGTAAGTGAGCTTTGATGACTTGACTAGATGCTCATTTCGAATTACGGATCTTGGGAATGCTCTAAGCTCGGCCCCGTTGTATCCCCATTTCAACACATACCACTCAAGACCAATCCATTTTCGATACCCTCCCCCCTTGGCATACCGAACCCACTTGTCCGCGGGGACGACTTCCCAAAAATACCTTAAATAACGAGCATTTTCTGCTGTGCTGAATCCCTTTGGTATGGCAGAAACCGATCCGAGTTTTGTTGACTCACCAAAATTCGCAATTAGCGCTGCCGATAGCCAATACATTAATGGCGCATTCGGAAGTGCAAGAAAAGATGATTGTCTTGCGTGATTGATATCTGGAGTAGGGCTTGGAGATCGAATCGAATCGAGGAGTAACTGCTTCTGGATGTCGGATGGTTTGGGAGCAACCAGGCGGCATGCCCACATATTATGGGATATGGACAAGGTGGCAATGCGGACTATAAACATCACAGGTGCCACTATCGCATTGCCAATATCTGAAAACGCATATCTTCCTAAATGTACAAGACTTTCAATGGTTTGATTCCTTACAAGTCCTGGTGATTCACTTCTGAGATCACTGTAGCTTTTCAGAAACATCCAGCTTTGTTGGGTAATCATCGCTAAACGACCGTCCAGCAAGGTCATATTCACGCATCGTGAGATGAAAGAAGCATATAGGTCTCGCTTGCCTGACTCATAATGCCGCTCGACATATAACCGCATTAGGTCATCCATGTTGCTGCTACCCATATACGGCGGATTCGTCGCCACCACCGCATACTTTTGCCCCAGCAATTGCAGCAGATGTACCCCTTCCACCGCCTCCCGGCCAAACAGGGACGCGCCTACGTCTGTGCGCTCACCCGCCTCGGCGGCAAAGCCCCGCCCCACCCGTTCCAGCAAAATCCGTTTCAACTCCTCGGGGTCGTGCTTGCCCAGTTCCTCCAATAATTGGTTGGCGGCAGCGCTCTCGTCCAGCAAGCCATATTGCCCGCCGCTCGTCGTGCGGCGAAAGGCGGCGATGGCCTGGTCCAGGTGTTCCTCCGGCTTGAGCAGGCTGCCCAGCAGGTGGGCCTGTTCCAGGGCGGCGAACACGCCCCGCAGCAACGGCTCGTACACCCCGTCTTCGGGGTGGCGTTGCAGGTGGCGCTCCAGTGCTCCAGCAGGAATGGAGCCTGGCGTGGTGGCGAGGTTCAGGGCCGGGGGTTTGTAAAGGCCGGGAACGGGCATGCGTCTGGCCCGACGTTCAACCTGTACCCCCTCCCAGGCCCGCAGATACAGAGTCAAGGCCGCCAGTTGGGCAGCGCGGGGGTCGATGTCGATGCCGTGTAGGTGGCCGCTCAGCACCCGATCGGCGATGGCGGTAGCGTCCAGGTCGGGATAGCGCTCCCGGTACATGGCCGCCAGCATGTCGAAAACCTCCCGCTCGAAATGCCCGCTGCCCATACATGGGTCCATGAAGGTGAGTTCCTCCAGGCAGGTTGCGCCTGGGGGCTCTGTCCTCTGGTCTCCGTCTTCTGATCTCCGAATATAATAGTCCCAGGTCTCCGGCAGGCGGCTGTCGGTATAGAGTTCGTGATAGCTGCGGCCCAGGCTGTTTTGCAGCAGCCACTTCACCATGTACGGCTCGGTAAAGAGTTGGGTGACGGCGGCGATCTCGGCCCGGGTCTCCACCTTGCCGCCGCTGCCTAATTTCTCGTAGGTGCGGGCTTTGTTCTCTTCCTGATAGAACTGGTAGGCCCAGCCGATGGCGTCGGGGTCACGGAAGACCTCATCCAGCCTCCCTCCGTCTCCCCCCACCAGGGCGATGCATTTAACAAGGGCGGGGATGCTGGGGCGCAGGGCGGTGTTGGGGTCTTCCAGATCGAACAAACCGGGCAGGGCGTCGGCCTGTGCCTGGCAGGCGTCGGTCAGCACCGCCCACCAGCCGCCATCGGGTCCGGTCGTGCGCTGCGGTTGTGTCTGCCGCAGGATGTAAAGGGCTTCGGAGATGCCGCCATAAGCGGGGTTGGGACGCATCGTCTCCTCGGTCAAGCCCCGGGCCTCCATCGCCCGCAAGGCCAGCAGGCGGTTGATCCAGGTGTAGCCCGCCCGCTCCACGATCTCGGCCCTCATTGCCGGACGCTCGTCCAGCGTCAGCGCCGCCAGTTGCGCTTCGGCCACCGCCCGAGTCCGGCGTTCGTGGCGGCCGGGGTCGCGCAGCGCGTCCAGCGGGGTAATAGTCCCGTCCGGGGCGATGCCCAGGCGTTCCAGTTCCCTGTCCAGGTCACCGCGATGGTGGCGGCCATCGTCATCCCACCAGCCCAAAAGGGTGTGGCGTAACTCAGTAATCAGGGTGCGGAGGAAGTCTTTTTGTGGCTTTTGCATGGGGATTGGCTCTATTCGATGATGATGGTGATGTCGCCGTCGAAGTGGCCGGCGATGCGGCTGCGCAGATCATCCAGGACGGCCTCCAGATCATCCTCGCTCTGTATACTCACCCGACCGGCCAACTCGCTCCAGCGCAAGTGGTGCTCGTCCGGCGGCGGCGTGGGCTTATAGCGATAGCGCATCTCCCGCAGCAGGTCATTCCGCGCCAGTTCGGCGCTGGTCAGGCTCGACAATAGACCTTGCGCTTCGTAGAAGGTTGGATTCGGGCGTTCGCTCTGCAAGCGCACGTTTTCATAGACCTGCAACAAACGCTCAGTTTCTTCAGCTACCGCCTCGTTTGGAACGCCAGCCTCTAGCACTTGCGCTTCCAGTGCCGGTTCCAAATCCGCCACCTGCTGCCGAGCCTGCGTCTGCCATTGGGCGATCTGATCGGTCACTGCCTGCTGAGCGGCGTGATAGGCTTGCACCAGTTCATTCCAGCGTTCGGGTTGGGTGAGGCTGCGTTCGTTAAGCACCGTCCGGTAATCCTGAATGAATTGGCGCAGGGGGGTGATGTCGGCAGTGACGTTGACCATGGACTGGTAGAAATTCCGCATCTGGCTAAATTGATTGCCGTGCTCATCCTTAAATTGGGTCAGGGCTTGCAGCAGGTCGACATAGTCGCGCAGACGTTCGGCCTGTTCCATAAAGGTCGCCAGCCGCACCGACACCGCCCCGGTGTTGAGGATGTCGTGCACCAGGCTGGTCCCAGACTCAAACGTCACCGGTAGTGGGCATTGCGTCAAACCGGTCCAGGTTTGCATGGTCTGAGCTTGTCCGGCCAGGCCGTTCATTTGCTCGCCCAGGGTGTTGGAGAGGGTGGAGGCCACCAGTGCCGGCTTGACGCCGAAGATCGCCTCCATCCACTGCCGGATCTCGATCAATTCCGGCATGCTCAGATCGGAGCGCACCCCCTGCACTCGCAGGTTTTTGAAGCGAGTTTCCTTGCTGAGTAAGTCGGCTACGTGGGGATCGCTGGGGTCGGTGAAAACCTGACCACTGTCGATCAAGCGGCAGGCCGAAGCCCGCACCAGCAGTGCCAGCCCTACCTTGATACCATTGCCATCCCAGCCGTAGGGCGGGCGTTCGAACTCGCTGCGCAGCTCGTCGGCATTGATCGGTTGCTGATCCTGCTCGGCCAGTGGCAGACGGCCGCGCAAGGCGCTGATCAGGGGGTGGCTTTCGTTCAATGTGCCGTCGGCGGCATACACGCCCAGCGCTCGCAGGTCACTGTTGCTGCTGTTGTCGCTCAGCGCCGCCTTCACCGCCGTGGCCTCATTGCTGATGCGCTGCGGCACTTCGCCAAAGCGGGGGTAGATGCTGGGCAATATCTGGCTGAGAGTGGCCCGCACTGACTCGCGGGCACTCTCGCCCCCGGCCAGTTGATAGATGCTGCCCCGGAAGAAAATCACGCCCTCACGGATGGATTGGCCTAACATGCGACGCACTTCCTCTTTGAGGGCGGCCAGGTCGGTCTGTTTAGCCTGACGCGCCACCTCCTCCTCGGCAGGGTCAGCCTGGCGGCTGCTGAGCACCTCGTTCGCCACCACCTCGGTGGCCGCGGTCAGGGCCAGTGTGGCGCGCAGCCCTGAGACATCTGCCATGCGAAAGAGGGTGGTGTCACGGGCGCTGTTGGAAATTTGGCGCATGGCGGTGTCGTCGCCAACTTGTGGGTCCAAGGTCCGTTGCAAAGGACTGGATACGCGCAGTATGGCCTGAGCGCCGGGATTGCGCACCAGGCGGCCATCTAATTCAAAGCGCAGGGGCAGTTCCCGATCCTGGATCGCCACCCGGTCGAAGCGGAAGGCGTCATCACTCTCGTAGTTTTTCAGCGCCAGTGAAAGTTCATAGGTTTGACCAAGTAACTGTTCCTGGCGGCTGCGCACTTTATCCTGAAACGTGCGTTGTTGTGTGCTAAGGAACACGTAGTGGTCGCCCACCCGTTTAGCATAGCCTGTCTCGACCAGCCGATCTAGCTCCGGCTTGACTTGGTTCTTGAGGGCAACGAGATTGGCATCCAAATTGTCAACCACGGCGCGCGAGATATTGGTTAAGTTGCAAGGGACATACTGACCTTGGCCTAGCAAAAACAAGCCCTGGGCCACGCGCGTGGTGAAATCCGTGGCGTGGGGCACGGTATCACTAATGCGATTGATGTCGGTTTTGGTTTCTACAGGCACGTCGGAGGCAAGCTGGGGATATAGATCTGCCAGACCAAGTAAGTGCCCGACCTGCTGTTCAAGGAAACCGGCCGTCTCGATCAGAGCACCTTGTACGACGGCGATCATTGTGCGATTTGATCCAGTAAGCGCCTCGTCCCGTCCTGCGGCCTGAGCAATGCCCTTCACAACGTCTGGGACGATGCTGACTGTCCAAGGCATGAACGGATAGAACAGAGGAAAGTTTTTGGTGTCGGGTAAAGGATAGACGCGCTGGGTCTGTTCCAGAGAGCCTAAGTCTGTAAGTTCACCACTACGAGCCTCAAACCTTCTCTCTAGTTCTCTTCGACCGTTTTGGGTCTTGCGGAGCACGCGCTCCTCTACGACCTGGTTGATATCGTCATTGCTGAGTTTACATTGTAGTGCGAAGCGCTGGATGATTTTGGCATAGTATTCTTGCTGCACGTTTTGCTTTAGTGCCTGGACATCGCCATGGGCGGTCACCGCCACCCATAGACGGCCACTGCCATTCTGTGCGGCCTCTTCGACCAATGCCTGCACTTGCATGGTGCGCTCATAAGCATTTCCGCTGTTGATCCATTGACCGACTTCGTCCAATTGCAATAGTAGTTTGTGCCGACGCTTACCGTCATCGCGTGCTTCACACCAGCGGCGCAGGCGGCGAATCAGACGTTGTGGAGTAACACCACTCCGCATCATGGCTGAGACTGATCGTTCGACATCAGCGGCACTGTCGAAGTGGCCGGGCAATACTTTCGCAGCAGCGGCATACAAATCCTCAAGATAGAATTCGGGATCCTCGGCAACATCTTGCCAAATCTCACCGGTTAATTCCTCTGCATGTTGGTGAAATGCCTCGCTCAATCCTCGCTCATCTAACTGGTACTCAACCGCCCACGCTAAAGGCCAATGATGGGTATAGTCACGGTAAGCAGCGAAAAGCTTGAAAGCGATCAGTGCCAGGGTGTCGTCGGAGTCCGACAGCATAGAATGCAGGTTACCACCCACGGCCGTGGCACTCAACCTGCTACCGGCGATATTTAGGAATCGCTTGAGATCGTTACGATAGGGACTGTTGGCGGGCAGCCGATTGAGTAAGATGTTATGTGCCGATTGCCCTTGTACCTCACTACTTTCCAGCAAGACACCCAGCACTTTCATTAGCAACGACTTGCCAGAACCAAAAAAGCCACTGATCCAGATAGCGATGCCTTCCTCCTCATCATTCGTGGCCGCATTGATATAGGCATCGAGTATAGTATGCAAATAACGTTCCCATTGCGGCGTCACCACTAAATTCAGTAATTCAGGGCCTACAACAGTTGGGCGGCGATCAGCGACTTTGACGATGGGGTCGATACGTTCCTGGACGGTTGTGGCGAATAATGAGCGAATCTGCATTGGGCTTCTCCGACGAGAATGATTCTTGTTGTACTGTGCTAATAAAACGGAGGTATTCTTTAGACTTCTTCACCCCGGTAGAATTCTAGACGTTGATCTTCAAGACCCAAGAAATAATAGGTCCTACTAGCGCCGGGGCGCCGGGTGCCAGGGACAAATAGAACGACCGGAACGATCCTACCAGTGGCTGGATCTCGTGGCTCCTTCTCTGCGATCAATTCCATGAGGCTGGTGGGATTACCGAGGGGATGCAACGCAGCCAGTCCTTGTAATACTACGACAGGCCGACCACTTGATCTCTCCTCCTCCAACATACTCTCGATCTCACGCGTAAGGGTGCGTGCCCATAGCCGCATGATTGATAATGCAGCACCACTGCCGCGCTGTGGATCGTTGAGTAGTTCCTGACGTCGTTCTTCATGCCCTTCCAGACTAGCAATGGTGAGAGGCAACAGATCAATGTACTGAAAGTGGAGATTGTTTACATCAAGCATGCTTTCACTTACAATTCGCCTCAAGGCTCGTTCGCGTTGCGGTGGATAGACAAAATATACATAAGGCCTGCCCGTGTTGTGACCGACGCCATCATAGCTCTCGCTAAGCCGCTTGATTAGAAAATCGAGCCTTTGCTCCAGTTCATCCATAGTTGATTCCCTCCTCCAGCGCTCGATTGACGGCGGCTACGGCGTGCTCCTCATCCCACAACCATAGACGCCAGTCGGGATGAGCTGCCAACTCGGCATCGGGGATGCCTTCGACGCGCAGCATTCTGATCAGATGTTGGGCGACTTCGTCAGGTACAACTGGCTCCACGATGTCACGGCTTTGCGCACGCGCCTTGCCACTTAAAAGACCATATGCGTGGGTTATTGAGAGCATGTTGCTCGCGAGTTTGTTGCGCGTGGAAGTGCTCCAGCCTTCGATCTCGGGATGCTCAGTCGTCTTATCATCCAAAATACGTTGTACATCCGAGCGACTTATCTGCTTCTCGCCGGTTAGCCATTTCGGCCAGATCAGTTTCTGCACGATATCATAAAGCAAGGCATCTTGTCGCGGCACGTGGAGCAGGAGCGAAGCTTTCAGAGCCAGATCATTCGGTTGTCGCGCAAATCCAACTAGATCGCCTAGCACCCAGTCTGGAGGGCCCCAATTCAACAGGCGTCTTCGAATTATGCGAGTAGTCTTAGCCCTTGCCACTCGAGAGCGTTGTGGCAATCGTTCATCAACCATCACCCGCCGCACCTCATCTTCATCGCCAAATTCATCGTAAGTCTGCAGGTACAAGCGTGTTTCATCCACGAGCCCGGCAAGGGCAACATTGGTTGCAGTGTAAGTGGTTGTGGCTCGCCAACGGGTATGCGAAATGTTAGGACTCATAGGCTGTTGAAGCTGCTGCGTTAGGCTATTAAAGTGTGAGAATAACCTTCTCTAACTCGTAAGGCACCAGCGAAGGCAGATTACGTTGTGAGAGATTCATTCCCCACTCTGGCGGACTCTTCTTACCTTCATAATCGTGGCTCACCAATAAATCGTTTGATTTGCGCCAAGCTGTAGATGGAATGAGATAAAACTGAGGCGCTTTCCCTTGAAAAAATAGTAGTATAGCCGCCAACAGATTGGGCCGAAGTTGGAATTTATCCTTGCGAAAGAAAACGTAGTTCAGCCCTCGCACCGACTTCACTTGCACATCGTAGTAGAGGTCTTCATCCTTACGCACGATGAAATCAATGCCACGATCGTCGACCTCAGACGTATAGATGTCGAAACCATATAGAGTAAATTCCATCTTGGCATAGTATTCGGCAAAACGCCCCAGTTGAAAGTGATTGAGTCGTTTCCAGTCGTACTTATTCATCATTTGCCCCTGTTTTCCCGTGATTTTGCAAGGCAGGCGTCATCGAGCGTGATGACACGTTGGGTGCCTTGTCCTGATCCACTAATTCATTCACCGGAGCGTTTTCGGGTGCCATGGCAATACCATCCACATACGAACCAGATTTGTGTCAAAAAATAGCGACTCAATGGGCCGCCTGTGCGCACAACAGAACATTAGTTTGGATGATGGTATAATATTGCCATCAATTGTCGCTGCGCACATCAGCGGCACTGGAGCGCTGTGGTGGCACCACAGCGCTCTGTTATTGTAAGTGAGTTTACTATAAGGGGCAATTGGAGAGACTATGAGTGGACAAGCTGCTGCACCTTATGGCTTACGACTCTAGGCGGAGTCTCATTGATTCAGTTAATTGACATAAATTTGAAAGCTGATACAATTTGTCACATTTTGACGCAATCTAAACTGAAGTTTTATGGGAGCACAGTTTTGGGTGTGCCTGGTTTCAGTCACAAGTAACGTTGTTCCTCATCAATCTGACACTGACATACCAATACTTGTCTCTAAAAAACCATAATCTCATTGCGTCTTTAGTTTAAGCAGACTATGTAGTGGGCTTTGACTATTACCATATCACGCGTCTGAAGTCAGGAAATGCCAATGACAAGCTGCGAAGTATATTAGATCGTCTATTGTGATTCTGGACTGAAAAACAGGCACTGGCTGAACCCCCCACTGAAATGTCAATTTATGATATCTGTAAACACCTCAATGGGGGATCTCAAGAATCAGCCCATCTTCTGGTTACATTTGCGTTTTTCCTTTACATCAAGTCCCATCCTGTAACTTGTGCGAGTGCCAGACCTGATTACCCTTCTCATAGCGCTTCATATTGCACTGATGAAGGGGGCACCAGATAGTATCACCTTTCTGGCTCTTACCATTGGTGGACGCCTGATCATCGCCCTTACCATTGGCCGGCTGCTTCGATGGTAAACCCG
>JAAENG010000271.1 GCA_024224665.1 Chloroflexota bacterium
AAAACGCCGAGGCTGTTTTGATGTTGCGCTCCTATTTCAAAGCCGGGCGTTGGAAAAACTTCTGCCAATTGGCCAATTCTCACCTCTCTCTTTTGGCTTCATGACCCTATTTCTGCAAGCGTGAAAATGGGAATGCGCCCCCTCGTTAGCGATCAACTTACGGTTGAGGATATACGCCCGACCCTCCGGGTCTGCGACCACATCTTGCAGCAGTTCATGCACGCGCCAGACCTGAATGCCGAACTCGTCGCGCATCAGGTCGACGAAGGCGTCATGCTCCTGCCGGGCTTTCCTGGTCCAGATGACGTCGTCAAATAGCAGTTCCTGGCAGTTGCTCGGCGTCAATCGCCGCATCTCCAACCCAGGGCGATGGACGATCACTTTGCGCAGCTTGCCGACTTCGGAATGTGCGCCAAATCCTGTAGGCATGTTTATGTCTCCTTACTTGGTTATGATCTCAATTGAGTAGACTGGAGATCGCCGGATTAGAGAACCAATGGTGCTAGTTCAAAACCTTCGAAAATTAATCATATCTTCGATTCTGCCGAATAATATTCGGTAAAATCCTGTATTTGCTGAATACTGGACTGAGCAGATGTCCCATTTCGGCATAACGTTGGAATCTTGACCACTTTTGGGCCGAAATTGTCTCTAAAACTAGCACCAATGGTTAGAGAGACTCTGAGAAACGACCAATCTCTCATCTCCAATCTCAAGTCCCTAAAGTAATTGGTTGATCCAGTTCGTTTGAAGTATCGGATTACGGCTCGACAATCGTGCCTGCTACCCCCCTGACAATGGCCTCGATATCGGCCAGTGCACCGATGGCGGCCAACTTGCCAGTTTCGCGCACAAAGGCGCAGGCGGCCTCCACCTTGGGGCCCATCGACCCGGCGGCGAAATCGTAAGCTGCCAGTTCATCAAGCGTGGCTCGTTCGATCTTCCTGGCTTCGGGTGTACCCCAGTCGAGGTAGACCCCATCAACATCGGTGGCCATGATGTAAAGGTCAGCTTCCAACTCCCGGGCCAGGATTTCGGTGGCCCGGTCTTTGTCGATCACAGCCTCGATGCCGGTAAGCACACGGTCTTTACCCTTCTCGTACATGACGGGAATACCGCCGCCACCGGCGCAAATGACGATGACGTTCTGGTCCAACAACCACTTGATGGGCCGGATTTCGAAGATACGTTTGGGCAGTGGTGAAGGCACCACCCGTCGCCATTTGTTGCCATCCGCCTTGATCGACCAGCCCTTTTCGGCGGCCAGCGCTTCAGCTGTAGCCTTGTCGTAGACGGGACCCACAAACTTGGTGGGATTGTTGAAGGCGGGATCGTCAGGATCCACCTCGATCATGGTCAAGAGCGTGGCAAAAGGAACTTCGATCGGTAAGAGATTGCCCAACTCCTGCTCGATCATGTAGCCGATCATGCCTTCGGTTTCGGCCCCAAGCACATCCAGGGGATATGTTTCCACCGCTTCATAGGCTGCCCCTTCCAAGGCCAGTAATCCCACCTGGGGACCATTGCCGTGTGAGAGGACGAGCTGGTGTTCTATTGCGACTGGCGCCAGCGCCTGAGTGGCTACCTTGACATTGGCTCGCTGGTTCTCAGCGGTCATCGCCTCGCCTCGTTTGAGGAGGGCGTTCCCGCCCAATGCTACGACTACTCGCATTTTCTGACTCCTGGCGGAGAACAGATACTGGATAGTTGATAGTGGGCATTGGCTGTGTTGTCTACCAATACCCACTATCCAGTGACCAATACCTAGTCTCCCAGCGTGGCGACCATGACGGCCTTGATGGTGTGCAGGCGGTTCTCGGCCTCGTCGAAGACGATGGATGCCTCGGATTCGAATACTTCCTCGGTCACTTCCATGGCCTTGATGCCAAATTTTTCGTAGATGTCCTCGCCCACCTTCGTGTCGGTGTTGTGGAAGGCGGGCAGGCAGTGCATGAACTTCACATGGGGGTTGCCGGTCAACTCCATTGCGTTGGCATTGATCTGGTAGGGCAGCAACAGCTTGATGCGTTCCGCCCACACAGAGTCGGGCTCACCCATTGAAACCCACACATCGGTGTAGAGGAAATCCGCGCCCTTCACACCAGTGGCCACATCAGCGCTGATGGTGAGGCGAGCGCCAGTTTCGGCGGCAATAGCGCGGCAGGTCTCGACCAGAGATTCTTCGGGCCAGAGATGCTTGGGCGCACAGAGCCGCACATCCATACCCAGTTTGCAGCCACCCACCATGAGCGAGTGGCCCATGTTGTTGCGGGCGTCGCCCATGAAACAGTAGGCGATCTCGGGCAGGTCCTTGTAGCTGTGTTCGGTCATGGCCAGTACGTCGGCCAGGATCTGGGTGGGATGGAACTCGTCGGTGAGGCCGTTCCACACAGGCACACCGGCATACTGGGCCAGGGTCTCGACCAGCTCCTGGCCAAAGCCCCGGTATTCGATGCCGTCGTAGGTGCGGCCCAGCACCCGGGCTGTATCTTTCATCGTCTCTTTCTTACCGATGTGGGAGCCGCTGGGCCCCAGGTAAGTGACGTTGGCGCCCTGGTCATAGGCAGCGACCTCGAAGGCGGTTCGAGTGCGAGTCGATCCCTTCTCAAAGATCAAGGCGATGTTTTTGCCCTGCAGGCGTTGCTGCTCGTATCCACCATATTTGGCTGCCTTGAGATCTGCCGACAGCTTGAGCATGAACTTGATCTCCTTCGGCGTGAAGTCGAGGAGTTTGACGAAATTGCGGTTGCGTAGATTAAAAGCCATTTTATACCTCTGTTTGTGTAGATGGATTAGTTGTATTCTGAGGGAGCCATCTGACACCCCCTTCAATTTCAAGGAACTACGATCAGAAAACCATGGTGTCCGTCACGAGGGCGCCGATGCTGAGAACTACGACATAAATCAGAAACAGGACGACCATGATGGGCAAGGCAAACCGCAACCATTTGTCGTAGCTTATCCGGCCCAGGGCCAGACCACCTATCACGACGGCAAATGTTGGGTTGACGATGTTTAGCAATCCGCTGGCAGATTGATAGGCAGTGACGACCAGACTGCGGTCTACGCCGGCCGTGTCGGCGAGCGGCGCCATGATAGGCATGGTAACCGTGGCCAGGCCGGAGGAGGATGGGATCAGAAACCCCAGCGGCAGATAAAGCAGGTGTGTGAGATTGATGAAGGCCACACCGCCCATGCCACTGACGATACTCTCCGCCCAATAGAGTACGGTGTCGATGATCAACCCGTTGGTCATGATGACGCTGATGCCGCGCGCCAGGCCGATAACCAGGGCAACGCCGAGCATATCCCTCGCGCCGTTGATGAACGTCTCGGAGATGGAAGCCTCACCCATCCGGCCCACAAGGCCGATCACGATAGCGAATCCCAGGAAGAGTGCGGTGAATTCACCAAACCACCACCACAGAGTTGGAAACGGAATGCCCAGGTCCTCCCATGGTATGACACTGTAGATCATGATGAGGAATGCAAGGGCAAACAACACCAGGACAGCTTTTCGCATACCGTTCAGTTCGGGCAAGGATTCACCTTTGCTTTTCAGGAAGAGCTTTGCATGTTCTTCCCGCTGGCTGTAGACGAGGGATTTCGAGGGGTCTTTCTTCACCTTTTCGGCGTAGCGGGTGACGAAGATGATGCCAACCAAAGTGCCCAGGACGAGAATGATGATGCGGGAGAGCAAACCATCGGCGATGGAGACACCGGCAAACCCGGACGCTACGCCGGTGGCAAAGGGGTTGACGGTCGAAGCCAGTACCCCGATTCCGGCCCCGAGCATTATGATAGCTACGCCGGTCAGGGCATCGTAGCCGGCCGCAATCATAACCGCGATGATCAAGCCGTAGAAGGCAAGGGTCTCCTCGGCCATGCCATAGCTGGTGCCGCCAAGGGCGAAGACGATCATCAGTATGGCGATCATCCAACGCTCCTTTCCTTTCAGGGCAACGGTGATCTTACCTATCCCTGCGTCGATGGCGCCCGTAGCCATAGTAATGGCAAGGAAGCCCCCGATGACGAGGACGAATAGGGCAACGTCGATAGCGCCATACAAGCCACCCAAATTGTAGACGCTGATCGAGCCGTCCTCGGCTTGAATGCCGAACATACCATTGACTGGCGCCATCAGTCCGTCGGCGATAATCCGCTGCGGGTTCGGCTCAACCGGTTGATAGCTGCCGGGAATGGGTTCGCCATCAGCATTGGTCTCGTACTGGCCTGCCGGCATGATCCAGGTGGCTATCACCACCAGGATGAGCAAGATGAACAGAACAGTGTAGGCGGTAGGAAACCTGAAACTACGTTTGCTCTCACCGTTCTGGTTTGCTGTGGTATTCTCTTCAGCCATTTCGCATTCCTCCTTAGATGTAAAGATGATTGAAATAGGGTTAACTCGGCTACTTCAACTGTGGCAGCGAATCTTAAAATCTTATGCCATCGCTACCAGTACGTCTGAGTACGATTTTCCTCGTAAAAGGGTTTGCTTAAAGGTTCGAAATACTATCTGACTTAAAACGTTTGTATTGGTGGATATCTGGTAATGTAGACATAAAAATAACCACCTGTCGGATATTGGGAACGAACGTTCTGTCAATATCAATGGTCGGGCTTCGCTTTGAGCCAGTCGTGAGCAGCGTTCTCGAGGCCCAATTCAAGGTACTCGACCGATACCAGCGGAAAGTGCAAATTATAGAGGGTATTAAGCACTCCCAATAAAGCGGCCTGATCCGACAACCAACCCGACAAGATTGTAACCGGCGCCTCACGTGCCTGGTCAGGGGGTACAATCTCCATTCCACCCGTCCGACTTGACCAACTTTTCGGTAAAACACCACTAATTACAATACGGTACGTGGCCGGCATATCAAATTGAGGCCCTTGATCTGACATACTAGTATGGTCTCCTTATTCGACTTTCGCAGTCAGCGAAGCCAATGGGGGCAGAGCGTATTAGAGAATCACTCGACACGTCTTTGACACACGCGCAGTGTTCTAGGTGCTGTACCGCCTGACCTCAATGACTATGGCTTCAATTGCACAGTCAGATCAAGTGTATACCGTGGTCTATGCTATTGTCGTCACATATTTGTAGTATAAATTGAGTATTTATACCATCTCCCGAAGGATTATCGTTTAGAGCAGGCCTAATTCATTGGCCCGATGAATCGCCTGCATTCGACTGTTTACGTTGAGCTTGCTGTAGATGCGTTTGGCGTGCGTACGAACAGTGTTTACTGACACCACCATTTCAGCTGCGATTTCATCAAAGGATTTTTCAGTGGCCAAGAGCTTTAATGTCTGCATTTCCCGGTTGGTCAAAGGATCGACTAGATCTAGGTTGACCTCTAAGGACGTGGACCTGACGTCAGAAGCGGGGAACGCCGCCAGTATTTGCGCGATATAGTCAGACGCCACGCTTTGCCGGTGCAGCCTCTCTAAAAGTCTCGCCATCTCAGGACCCAGATCCGCAAAGAGTCGAATATAGCCGTGAGGTTCAGCCCAGTCTACGACCGCCTGCAACAGATTCAGAGCAGCCGCATGCTCTCCTTGGACTTCCTTCAGGATGGCTTGCATAGCGGTGATTTCCATCAAGCGCCAGGTATTGTGGGTGGATTCAGCAGACTGGTGGAGCAGCGTCAACAGGTTCGCCGCCTTATCCAGAGCCTCAAAAGTACCTTGTGCTAGCAGCACGTTGGCTATCGTCAATTGAGGGATGTGCGGCATCAGCATCATGGGAACCTCATCGCCGACCGGAGTTGCCCATCGATTGATGTCCGGCGCCTCTCCTTCCAGCAAAGCCAATCGCGAGGAAAAAGATTCAGCCTCAAGCAGCAGATAGGCGTTGTTTGTTTGCATAGCCCAGTCGATGGCGGCCTGGCTTGACTCTTGTGCAAGGTCGGATTTCCCCTGCGCCAGTAAACAAAGCGCCTTGCCGTAATAGCCGTGCGCTACCACCGTGTCATGAGTCAGGTAGTGCAGTTCGGCTACCTGTGTGAATTCCTGGTTGGCCTTGGCCAGGTCATTGCGCTGGTAAAGCACGTGACCGAGTGCCATTCGTGCCCAACCCAGCGACATATAGAGCTTGCGTGGCTTTGTGAGGTTCACCTGTAGTTGAGCGGCTTGTTCTAGTCCACTCAGATTGCCCGCCAGCATCTCAATCGCCATAAGACCACCATAAGCGCGATGTGTGAACTTGCCGGCTCGGCCACCAGCGGTCACGATGTTGTGCATCTCCTTGTAGGCCCTATCAAGCTGACCAACCAATTGGTACGCGCCAGCGCGGAGGGTAAGGGCTTCACCATGCACCCACTCATGCTCTATGGGTGTGACGTCGACGGCATGTTCGGCGTTCTCTAGGCTGAGTTGACCCTGCCCCATCCAGTAATAGAGGATAGCCCACAAGCCTGCGATCTCGCCGCCCAGGATAGCGCGTTCCTTGTTGGTCAGATCAGCGTCATCCCGAAGCAAGGCTGCAGCCAGCTCCAAAAGAGGGGGAATCTCAGCATGTCTGAACCTGTTCTCCAATAACCAAGCTTGGGTGAGAAGTAGGTCCGCGTCACGCTCAACGAGATCCTGAGAAAGTATATCCAGTAAGCGCTCTAGTATCTGAAACTGTTCCTCAAGCAACAGTGTGTGACGGTGCTTGATTACCAGCTCCACAGCGCTCTTGGTATCGCCAGCAGCCAGGGCGTGATGTATCGCTTCTTCGTGCAGGCCGTTATCTGATAACCAAACGCTGGAGTGCTTGTGTAAGGCGGAGATATCGTTGGAACTGAACTTGTTAGCCAACAGCGTCTGCAGACGCTCTCGAAACAGGTGATGATAGCGATAATATCCCTGTTGGCCACTCAGTGGCAAGATAAACAGGTTGGCTTTATGTAGCCAGTCCAGGTAGGCCAGGCCGTCGTATTCGGACTCATCCAATCCGGTGACCGCATCGCACAGCGGGCCGTTCAACCAGTCAAGTATTGAGGTCCTTAATAGAAAGTCCTGGATGGCGGGAGGCTGGACTGTCACGACCTCCTCCATCAAATAATCGGCAACGTGCGGCGTGAGGTTCTCCTGTTGGCTGCTCAGTAGGGGAGAAGGATCACCTTGTCGCTGCCCCGTAAGGATGGCCAGACGCAAGCCTGTCACCCAACCTTCGGCCTTGTCGGTCAGATCGGCGGCTGTGGCCTGATCACAATCTACATCCTGCATCTGCTGCAGCAAGGCTTTGGTCTCGGCTTCCGAAAAACGCAGATCTCGGGTCCGTATCTCGGTCATCTTGCCTTGCGCAAGGAGTGTCGTAATGGGCAAAGCAGGATCGCGGCGGGTGATCACGACTAGATGAAGCGGCCGCGGCGGATGGCGCAGAATCTCGTTTAACAGGTTGTGGACATCGGTGTTTTGAATGAAATGAAAATCATCCAATACCAGGATAAAGGCCTGCTCAAGCTCATCGAGATCGTTGATCAAAGCACGGCTCAATACCGGCAAGGGCGGGAGTGTGGCAGCCTCTAGCAAGGCCAGGGTTTCTCGGCAGCTTGTAGGAAATCTCGTTTGGACGGCAGCGATGAAGTAGGTCAGAAACATGACCAGGTCATCATCCCTCTCATTCAGCGACACCCAGGCATTGGCTGTTTCAGACCTGTCCAGCCAACTGCTAATAAGCGTTGTTTTACCATAACCTGCTGCGGCTGAGACTAAGGTAAACGGTCGGTGGCGACCAGCATTGAGTTGTTTCAGAAGGTGGGGTCGATCTACAAACGATTCAGGAACCTGAGGGCAGTATAATTTAGTACGCAGTATGTTAGAGAATTCAATCGTCTGGTTCATCGTTCGTTTCGCTGCCATAAGCAGGCCTAAACCTGTATATCAGCCTAGAATAGGGTCTCTTCATACTTGCCAAAAATGGCTGGTAACCAATTTTACGACGGTTCATCATTCATTGCAAGAGTCACAAAAACTTCCTGAACTTAATGAATTGTGAGTCCGGTCGATCGATCTCGCCAAGAACTCGAAAGTCACATAGACTAGTTCAAAGTTTTTGTATTGGGCAAATACACCTTGCACAAATGCCCTCCCTTTTTTCGGAGTGGAAATCCCCGAATGACGGGGTTTCACCTGCGAAAATGTCTGATACTGGGGAAGTTCGTTCCTCAGTCGAAGTGCAATATGTGCTTGCCTAATACACTAGTTCAAAGTTTTTATAGCGTAAGCTGACTCAGTGAACATTGTCAATATGTCCAATACCCAGCCCTGCACTCGGCGTCAGTAACCTGGCGCTGGCACTATCACCACTGATCGAAAGGAGTTGCCCACGTGTATTGCTAAATGCTAAGCGGTCTTGCAAAGGAGACCAGGCGAAAGCCTGCACGGTGAGACCGCCGTTCAGGCTGCGGGCGCCGTTTGTTTCGGTATTGACCAGCCATAGCTGCTGTTGTACGACAGGCGCGCGACACAATCTCCGCTGCGAAACAAGCGAACAATCTTCGATCTCCACCACAACCGAGCGCGTTTTGCGAAAGGCCAGCCAGGTCCCACTGGGCGACCACTTCGGTTCCTGATTTCGGCCATCGGTGGTCATCCGCTCCGGGCTACCCTCGAACAGTTCCTTGACCCAAATATCACCGCCCTGGATGTAGGCGAGACGGCCGGCATTGGGTTCTGGTATCGCAACGACGGTGGCAGCTAAGGCTGCGTTCAGACGTGCATTTTCGTTCTGAAGCGTTTCGACCGTTGCAAGCAGATGTTTACTTTCCGAACTCAGTGTCTCGACCGTTGCAGCGTGAGATATCTCTGCTGGCGAAGGCGCCGCGGGTGGTGTTGACTCGATACCTGCCTGCAATGTTCCCCCACAACCCACTATCAGAGGCAATGCGATTGCCAACACGATCCAATGAAAGCGCTTGACGCCTGATCTCGGGGTAAAGGCTATCCGCTTATGAACGAGGTGCAGCATATTCAGGACGATCGGCTTCATGGTAGGATTTATTTTGCCGAAGCAGCGGGAAAACGCAGTGTAACGACCGTACCGATACCAGGACGGCTGCGGACTGACATGGTACCATCGTGGCGGGCGACAATGGCGCGCACCAGGGCGAGCCCCATGCCGCTGCCTTCGACACCAAGGGCGGCGCGACCACGATAGAGCTCCTCACCGATATGGGGTAGCTCCCCACTGGGGATGCCCGTCCCGGTGCCGGCGACCTCCACCGCAATGAGAGGGCCATCCTCGAAAGCTCGCACTTCGATAGCAGCCTCAGGGTCAGAGAATTTCAAAGCGTTTTCCATTAGATTGTGGCAGGCGATATACAACAAGTCTCGATCACCAGATACGGGCGGCAGAGGCCACGGCACCTGAGGGAGCGAAAGATGCATCTGGCGGTTTTCCATCTCCACCCGATTTTGTGCTTCCTCTATCAACTCAGCCAGCAATTCGCTTATGTCAACTTGCTCACACTCGATAGGCTGTGTCTCCAGATCCGTCAACTTACGCAGGTCGGTGGTGAGTCGGGCCAGTCGATCGACCTGACTGTGCAAGCTGGCAACGACTTCACTATCTTCCCGACCATTGAGGTTGGCCAACGCCGCCCTCAGAGCGGTAAGCGGGTTCTTCATTTCATGATCTAGCCGGCGGATGAACTGACGGCGCAGATCTTCCTGCTGGTTGTTGCTACCCACAAGCGCGGCAGAAGCGCGACGCTCACCCCACGCTCGCACCAGGAATACCGTCAATAGCACCCCACTGGTCAGCAAACCGATAAACAATACAAACAATCCCAAATTGACACGTATAAACAGGATGGGGTCAGCTAATTGGCCCGATTGCGCCGCCCACATGAGAAACAAACCTAGCAAGAGCGGTACAAGCGCCAGCGCGTATTTCTTCACCCGCAAGTCTCTACCTGAGCGATAAACCGATACCCCAAACCGATAAGTGTTTCGAGGTTCTTTGGGATTTCGCGTGGTGCTGATTATTTCCACACTATATCTAGGCGCTGGCACAACCAGCCACTAGGTGTGGGGGCATCATCGACTGAAATTCGTGATCGTCACGCGAAGTCCCAAAGAGCCTGTTTCGACAAATACGGGGTCATCGGCATTATCCTTTAGTACACGCCTCAGTTCAGCAATGCGGGCATCTACAGCCCGTGTGGCAGCGGGATAATCCCATCCCCAAACCGCATCCAGCAGGCGCTCGCGCGTCAGCACCTCGTCTGGGTGGAGCATCAGATATTCGAGCACCAAAACTGCTTTGGCTGTTAGGGACACCTCGCCACCCTGCACCATGACACGATGCGCCTGACGATGCAGCTCCAACGAGCCCGCGCGCAGACAATGTGCTCCGGTCAGCGATGGCCCGCCTGTACGGCTCCGCCGCAAGACAGCACGGATTCTCGCCAGGAGTTCGTACGGTTCAAAAGGTTTGCCAAGATAGTCATCCGCGCCTTCATCCAGCGCCACCGCTCGCTCCACCGCTGATCCGATCTGTGTCAGGAGTATGACAGGAGTCCAGTCCCCTTTCTGCCGCAGATGGCGGAGGACGGCGCGCCCATCAAGACGAGGCATCAGTACATCGAGCACGATCAGATCTGGCTTATGTTCTTCTACCCGGCGCAAAGCCAACTCGCCATCATCAGCGAGCAGAACCGAAAAGCCGCTTCGTTCAAGAAAGGGTGTCAGATTAGCGGTGATCGCCGGTTCGTCGTCGACAAGCAGTATTCGCGCTGATATGGGATCCTCCACCGTTACATACTCCGTACGTGTTGGCAGGCGCCAACCAGATATGTGTGAGCCAGGAGGGATCCATTATACATTTGTTAGCACAGGCCACCAACATACCTAGCCTTACTTCGCTGTTCAAAGTTCCAGGTTCCGGACTTCTCCTTGCCTTACGAATGTGCGTGTTGCGTATTGCGTGTTATATCTCGAAATCGAGCCACAAATCGACCTCCAAAGGTTCCCAGTATTCGGTCGTGACCGTGCCCGGCTCGAACAGTTCGTAGGGATCGACTTTTTTATATGCCTCGTAGCCGCCTGACCAATCTTTCCGGCGCTCTTTATAGGCATGATGCCCCTCGATGGTATGGAACTCGAACAGCATGATATAGGTGCCGCTAGCATTGCCATCACGATCAACCTGGCGGTAATAGCGTGCGGACTTCCATTCGGCAAAGAGATCGGCGTGATGTTCTTCGACAAAGGCAAACCATCGTTTGATCATGTCATGGTGTGCTTGCGCGTTCCCATCGGCTATGCGCCAGGTTTCGTATTCGATAAAACTCATGTTTCTCTCCGTTATGGTTAAACGAAATGGGGGAGAACCTTTTCTCCAAGGATACGAATGGCGGCGCCGCTGCCCTCGGGCCCATGAGGCATACCGAACTCTATGCGTCTGACCATGGTCTCATCCACCATCCGTTCGATTTGGGCGATGCAATCGTGCGCATTACCGTAGAGTGCGAAGTTGTCCAGAGTATTCTTCGATAATAGGGCGGCCGCTTTATCGATATCGCCGGCAGCGGTCGCAGCCTTGACTTGGTGCAGTTCATCGGGCTCGACACCAACAAAAGCAGGCATCGGGTCTAGATAGGGCAGGTAGAATACCAGCGTGCGCCGCGCATACCGTTCAGCAGCATCCCGATCCGCGGAGATAGATGTTAGGGGCCCCAGCACCAATTGCACCTCTGACGGATCCCGGCCAGCTTCTTTAGCTCCGGCCTCGATGTTCTCCCACATATAGCGGCTGTAACTCACACTCCACGAACTGCCTGCCTTCACCTCATCTGCAACAGCACCGGCCATTTGGCACATCTTTGTACCCCATGTACCGACCATGATCGGGATATCGCTCCGCTGTGGTTGCCATTGCAGGTAGGCTCCCTCTGCCGCCTGGAAGACGCGGCCCTGATAAGGAGTTCGATCTCCCTGCCACAAGCGCCGCATCATGTCGATAGCCTCGCGCACGGTTGTGATCGGCTTCGGCGTATCCACCTCGATGAAATCGAGAAAGGCGCCGCGGCCAATGCCCATATAACTGCGTCCGCCTGTTGCTTCGTCCAGCAGGGCAGCATGGCCCGCCAGGACCGCCGGATGAATCAGGTATGGGTTACAGATTGAAGGCCCCAAGCGTATCCGTGACGTGTGCTGAGCCAAAGTAAACAGAATAGGCCACGCCGGTTTAAACATCAGATCATCGAAAATACTCAATGTATGGAAACCATAGTCCTCGACCTGTTTGGCCAGATCGATGTATTCGCACAAAGATTTACCGCCGGAAATACCAACGCTCAGTTGAACCATTGCCTAAAAACCTCATTATCGTGTCAGGGGATCGATCACGTCGCGCAGACCATCCCCAAGTAGATTGAATGCCAAAGTAGCTGTAGCGATGGCGAGACCGGGAAAAACCGGAAACCACCAGGCATCTATAAAATATTGGCGGCCATCACTCACCATCAATCCCCATTCTGACAAAGGAGACTGTGCACCCAGGCCAAGAAAACCAAGCGCGGCCAGGGAGAGTATCACTACGCCGATGTTGATGGTCGCCTGGATGATTAACGGCGCCAGACTGTTGGGAAAGACATGTCGCCACATGATCCTCCAGCCTGGAGCACCTATCGCTCTCGCCGCGGTCACATACTCTTGATGTCTCAAAACCAGCGCTTGTGAACGCATGACGCGGGCGTACTCGGGCCAACCGATCAAGATAAGGGCCAGTGCTGCATTCCGCAATCCCGGCCCCAACGTGGCAACCAAGAGCATGGCCAATAAAATGGGCGGAAATGCGAGCACGATATCGGTAAGACGCATCAGGGACTCATCGGTGACGCCACCTCGATAGCCTGCCACAATGCCGACCAATGATCCTGCCACTGCGCTCACGAGCACAACGCCCATTGCCACCAGCAAAGAGAGCCGGGTTCCGTAGACGATACGGCTGTAAACATCCCGCCCGAAGTCGTCGGTCCCCAACCAGTGCTCGATGCCCGGAGGTTGCAGGCGGTTGGGCAGATCGAGGGTGATGGGATCGTAGGTGGCAAAGGCAGCCGGGAACAAGGCGACGACGATCAAGATGGCAATGATGCCAAGCCCGATGGCTGTGAGTGGATTCCGCGTGAGAACTTTCGCAGTCGTGACAATGCGATGCCCCCGGGTACGCATAAACAAGGTTGGAGCAACGTCACTCATCGGTACTCGATACGCGGATCAAGGAACACATAGAGGATATCGACGGCGAGATTGACCATCATAAAGACAACGGTGACCAGCAGTGTTGTCCCCAAAATGGCAGGATAATCGAGGTTGAATACGGCGTCGTAGGCGTATTGCCCAATACCGGGCCAGTTAAAAATCGTTTCTACCAGCACAGAACCGCTAAGCATAAAGCCAATCGCCAGCCCCATGATCGTAACCGTGGGGATAAAGGCATTTCGCATGACATGGCGCATGATCACAGTCCTGTTATGCAGACCTTTCGAACGAGCGGTGTTCACATAGCCCTTCGACATCTCCTCTAACATGACACCACGGGTGAAGCGGGTGAAACGCGCCATCGGCGCGATAGCCAATGTGATCGCCGGCAGAATCAGATGCTTGATTCCACTCTGCATCAACGCCCAGTCGCCGGTAATCAGTGCATCCACCAAGATCAGGTTGGTGATCGGCGGCGCCTTGCGATTAAGGTTCACCGCAATATCTACCCTTTGGCCGCCGGGCAACCAGTCGAGATAGAAAAAGAAAATTAGAATAAGGACGATGCCCAGCCAGAACGTCGGAAAACCGAGCCCGACCAGCGCCGCCAGACGTGAGGTGTGATCCAGCCAGGTATTACGCTTCACCGCTGAGATCACGCCAAGGGGCACGCCGATCAAGACGGCAAGGATGAAGGCCACGCCGGCCAATTCCAGAGTGGCGGGGAAAAAATGGCGTAGATTTTCGGAAACCGGCCGGCTATTCAGCAGCGAGATTCCCAAATCGCCGCGCACCAGATCACCCATATAGCGCAGATATTGCTCTGGCAAGGGCCGATCTAATCCCAAGCGCTCGCGCATGTTCTCGACCTGCTCTGCCTTTGCATTCATGCCTGCCATCAAGCGAGCAGGATCGCCGGGCACGATGCGCGACAACGTGAAGGTGATGATCGACACCGCCAGCAACATGAACACCAACAGAATCAGGCGGCGAGTGGCGTACGCGAACACAGACATGGCGAAATGCCGGAGAGCAGGTACGTGAACACCGGTGATCGGGCCGTCGCTCGACCACCGGTGTTCGCGGGTTAGTTCGAGATAAACCGTTAGTTCTCGATTGTCACATCACGAAGGTCGAGATAATTATAGGCGCCGAAATCAAAGCCCTTGACATCTGCTCGTGCGGCCTGATATTGGTTCTCTTGATAGAGCAACAACCAGGGCATGGCGTCCATGACCATCTCTTGGGCCTGCTGATAGAGAGCCTGTAGCTCCTCTTCATCTTCAGTGGCTCGAATCTGCTCGATCAGGGCATCGTACTCAGGATCGTTATATTCTGCGATGTTGGCGCCAAGGCCTTGACCGATCTGCTCCGCTGTAAATCGTGCGAGCACTGCCATGGGCAGAGGATAGGCGGGTTCCGAGACCCAGGAGTAGAAGCCGATAGTGCCTTCACCTACCCCTTCCAGGAAGGGATTAAAGGGCATTTCCACCAGATTCGCCCGAATACCCGCTTCCAGGAGATTGGCCTGTAGGACGACGCTGACCTGTTTGAGCAAACCAAAATCCACATAGACCAGATCGATATCCAGTCCATCGGGATAACCTGCGTCAGCCAACAGTTCTTTGGCTTTCTCCACATCTCGTTCGATCAATGGTAAATCGGCGTGATGAAAGGGCATGCTCTCGTAGACCGGGGAATTCATGCGCGAGCCGCTATCTTTGACAAGGCCATCCATCAAACCATCGTAATCTACGGCGAGAGCAAAAGCCTCACGAACCCGCTCATCATTATAGGGCTCGATGTTGGTGTTGAAAACCCAGAAGGCGGATGAAGTCGTCGGTTTCTGATAGACGGTAACTGCAGGATTGGATCCCATAACCCGGAACATGTCGTCGGGCAGCCGTTGGGCGGCATCTACTTCACCTTTTTCCAGTGCCAGCCTCGTGGTCGTATCGTCCTGACCCAGCATCGACACAACAGAGGGAATGGCTGCAACGCCACCATAATAGTCGTCATAGCGTTCCATGCGAGCGAATTCATTGGGTACCCATTCCACGAACGAATAAGGTCCGGTGCCCATCATGTTGCTGGCAACAAACCCTGTCGCCCAAGGATCATCCTCGGTGGCATTGGCCTCGACCCAGGCTTGTGAGAGGATAGAGGGAGCGAGGGGCTTACCCAAGATGAAAAGAAATGCTTCGAAAGGAGCGTTGAGCGTGAACTGAACAGTGCTGTCATCCAGCGCTTCGACCGATCCCACATCCATCCATTCCAGGAAGGAAGAGGCATTGCCTTCGCCAATGCTGAGCATGCGGTCGAAGGAGTACACCACGTCGCCGGCTGTCAGAGGCGTGCCATCCTGGAAGGTCACACCATCACGAAGATGGAAGGTGTAGACAAGGCCATCGTCGCTGACCTCCCAGCCTTCGGCCAGATCTGCATTGAGTTCAGAACCATCGTACGAGAGATCGACCAATCGGCTGTAAACATTGCGGATCATGATACCGGATTGTGATTCCGTAGCGATGGCCGGATCCAGCGAGACGATCTCCTGGGGGCGCACGAAGATGAAATTTTCGCGCACGGGCTCGGGCGTGGCTGTGGCGACCACCTCGACGACCCTTGTTTCGACGACAGTGACAGGCTGTGAGGGGACAGCGGCGCATGCCGAGACCACAACAGCCAATACCAAAACGATAAAACTTAATTTCCAACGCATGATTGCCTCCTATTTGGGGTACGAATGAAATGCGTCAAGACAAACTGGGAACGAGTAGGGGATTGTTACCGACGATATGCTCGGTGAACAACGACTGCACTAAAATAGTATCATCCTGTGCGATGGCGGCCTGTAATGCGAGGAGATTTTCCCGCACTGCGACGTAATCATGGGCCACGCTGAACCTGCGTTCGCGATACATCACATCGAGTAGCTGGCCGACGCTGCGCTCTACTCGCTGATTACCGGCAGTGCGCAGCGCCCAGCGGTGAAACATCTCATCTAACGCCAATAACGATTCACAGGATTCGCTGGTAGGTTTCTCTTCCAAATCTCTGACAGCATTGAGGATTTCATCAAGTTCGACATCGTGCCGGCTTCGCTGCAGAGCGAGCAGTAGGGTGGGGACCTCGAGCCAGGCTCGGATCTGTAAAATCTCGACTCTATCTTGAAGACTGATGGCGACGACTCGGGCAGTCTGGCCGGAAAGTAACTCGACAAAGCCATCTCTGGCCAATTGTTGCAAAGCTTCGCGCACCGGTGTCCGGCTGACCGAGAAGCGATCGGCAAGCTCGACTTGTTGTAGAACCGAACGCGCGGGCAGGTCGCCATGCATGATTTCTACCCGCAGTTGATCGTAAACTGCTTGTGCGCCTTTGCCCAATGTCGGATCGCCAATCATAATAGTTTCATCGTGTGAGCATAAGGTATACTCTATGTATACACAAATCGTACAACACCTTACATGATTAGGCAATCTCTGTCGATCTGTAGTTCCGGTACCTGTAGTTCCGGTAAACCTGTAGACCGGTAAACCTGTAGACCGGTAAACCTGTAGACCGGTAAACCAGGAAACCAGGCAGACCGCTCCAGCAATTCCAAATATGGCAAAACACGCTCCGAAATATGACGTTTTTCAACTTCGGTAACATAGCTTGTGTGCATTTGTCGCCATCACGGGGCG
>JAAENG010000272.1 GCA_024224665.1 Chloroflexota bacterium
AAGGCCCTGCGTTATTGTCGACAACGATTTCGTAGGTGATGAGTGAGCCGGCCGTCACAGTGATAGGACCTGTCTTGCTCAAGCTGAGGTCTGCCTCACCCACAATGCTCGTGTCCGCATCGTCAAAGTTGTTGGTCGGGTTACTGTCTGGTGTATCAGATCCTACTTTTGCCTTGTTCTCGAGGCTTGTGCCAGGCTCGATATCGGTGTCAGCCTTTACGGTAATGGTGAAGGTCTGGGAAGCGCCAACAGCCAATGCTCCCCCGTCACAAGTAAGTGTGTCGTTGAAATTGTCAGTGCAACCACCTGTACTCTGCACTTCGATGTCACTGGGCAGGGTGTCGGTAACGAGCACGCCTGTCGCGTCTGATGGTCCCAGATTGTAGACTGTAAGAGTATAGGTAATGGTCTCACCAGCGAGGATGGTTGGGGTGGCAGTCTTGATGAGGGCCAGGTCGGCACTGCCCACTATCGGGGTGATGACTTCTTCTCCGTCACCGCTACCTGGTGTGCTGCTGGAAACGCTGGCAATGTTCACCAGACCTCCTGTGGCGTCCGCATCGACCGTGCCAATGATGGTAACCGAGGCATGGCCACCGGCAGGGATAGTGCCCAGGTTACATGGCAGGCCGGCGCAGCCACCCTGACTGCTGAGAACGACTAACGGGTTGAAGGCTGGCGGCAGAATATCGCTTACTGTCACGTTCTCGGCATCGGAGGGGCCGGTATTGGTGACAAGGATGGTATAGGTTAGGTCTTCACCGGGCGTGACTGGATCAGGAACGGCGATCTTGCGCAATTGCAGGTTCGCCAGATTGGTCACTTCTGTATCTGCGTCGTCGTCGTTGTTATCGGGGTCGCTGTCTGGTGAAGCACTGCCAACGTAAGCAGTGTTTGTATACGTCCCCGCTGCCACATCGGCAGGTACGTCCACTACAATGGTAATCACGACTATCTCCAACACTTCCATTGTATTGAGATCGCATGTGACGCCACTGTTGCAGGTGGAGCCATCGCTGGCTACAGCTGAAACATACTCAAAGACGCTGGGGAAGGCATCCACTACCTGCACAGCAGAAGCCGGGGCAGGACCGTTGTTGGTGACCTCCAATGTGTAAGTGAAGTACCCGTCGCCGGCCACGGCGCTATCTGGATCCACCGACTTTAGAAGTTGTAGGTCGGTAGGTGAGCCAAAAGTCTGCCAGTACGTCGTCGGTTCTGAGTCAGAGAGAATACTATTGGCCAGATCGATGGGTGTGGTAGTGGTCACGCCAGTGGTATTAGTACCGACCGTACCGCTGATCACATCCGAGTCGACCCGGACGTTGATCAGGTAGTCACGACTTTCGCCTGCAGCAAGGGTGCCCAGATTACAGGTGACCGTGCCATTGTTGGGTGAACCATCATGGGTACACTCGGGACTGGTGCCCTCAAAGCTGACTTCGGCAGGCAATGTATCGGTCACAACCACGTTTATGGCGTCACTGGGGCCGGTGTTGGTCACCACGACTTCGTAGAGATAGGTGTTTCCGGCAAAAACAGGATCGGTGAGATCGACCTTGCTGATCACAAGGGCTGTGAGGGGATTGACCAGGGTAGGAAAAGTGCTGCTATCGTTATCGGAATTAGAATCACTTGTATCACCGAAGTATTCGGCCCTGTTTTCGACAGTTCCGGTTATATCGCTACCCACCGTGGCCGTGATCACCATGGTGATGACGTCGCCAACGCCCACATCGCCAAGCTGGCAAATGCTATTCACGCACAAGCCCTGGGTGCTGGACCCGCCCACATAGGTGAATCCAGGTGGCAGCAAATCTTTCACATCCACATCACGCGAAGTGCTGGGACCCGTGTTGGAGAGCACAACAGTATAGGTAATGGTCTTCCCAGCCGTCACTTCTGAAGGGCCAGTCTTGATAAGACCAACTTCAGCTTCGGTCTCCACCTCGGTGTCGACACTATCCTCTGCTTCAAATCTGCCATCATCGCGCACAAATTCAGCAAAGGCATCATTGGACAAATCAGATCCCAAAATCGTGTCAGGAGGAACGAGGGCCGAAATGGTGACGGTAGCGGTGTCATCAGGGGGGAGTTCGTCAATATAGCAGATGACGCGATCACACTCTATACAATGATCGGTATTCGGATCCCGGGCGGCATCATTCGCCGATTGCAGCACGCATAAACTACTGTTTACGCCGGGCACTTCCCAATTCGCTGAAAGAGCTTCCACCTGGAAGGGCAGATAATCCTCAATGATGGACTGGGTTGCAGTCAATGAGCCGAGATTATGTAACGTGATGGTATAGGTAATATTGGTTCCTGCTGTTACAGAAACGGGACCACGTTTGTCAAATACCAGAGCGCCGCCCACTGTGGCTTCTACCAGGTCAAGATCATAGATACATCCTTCTGGACATCGGCCAGTGACAAATGCAGAATTGATTCGTTCTTCTTCTGTACCAACTGTGCCAGTAACCGTGGCCGTAATGAGTGCCGTCCACAGTTCTCCGATGGTCAAGGTGAATGCTGGTGTCCAAGTGATGACATTGCCGGCGACAATTGCTGCTGTTGCTGGCCCTCCACTGCCTGAGAATGTTCCATCTGTCGCGCCTACGTTGATGAAACCAGTGCCTACCACATCGGTCACTAGAATACCGGGCGCAACGAGATCCCTGACGTTTGATATCGTGATTGTCCATGTGACTACGTTACCGACGACAGCTGCCTGTTGCACCGGTATTTTCGTTATTCTTACCTCGGGTATGTCGGTAGTGAACTCCGTTGTACTACCGTCAAAATATGGACCTTCATCACAGCGATCATCCCACTCGACGTCTACCTGGTTGTTATAGAGGGAGTCCGTAGGACATAATTGCCCAGTGTTAACCGTAGTACTCTTCACTCGGAAGACGATTCTGGTGACATTTGGCGCTTCTTCAGGTCCATTGTTACCGGGCAGACTTGAAAATCCCCAAACTGGCTCAATATCACCATTGGTGGGTGTCAAGATCCACGAAGCAGCAGCTGCTGGCGGCGTCACTGACAGGGTGTCCTCATAAGCGAAACCAGCAGGCAAAGTATCGGTGACCACAACATTATGTGCGGCGGGGCCTTCTACCGGGATTGTAATGGTGAGCACGCCACCACATTTTGACAGGGTTCCGACCGAGGTCGTGCCCGAAATTAAAGCTCTCGTCTGCAGGATAGCCTCGGCCTCCACCGGTGCAGTCAGACAGATATCGCCCGTACCGCAACCGTAAAAGGTCCCTGCTACATTGCTGGAATCGAGGTCACATACACTATCATTGACTGTCCCCGTGATCACGAATGTCTCTGGTGAACCCACGGTGAGGGTGAGTCCGCCGCTGCCAGTCAGGTCACCCCATTCAGCCTCGCTACCGCTAAAGCTGCCGTAGCCTCTGACGTTGTTTACGGCTGAAATATCGAAATTACTGGGAACGGTGTCTGTGACAAAGAGATCTGTGACGCGGGTCGCACCAACATTCTCAACCGTAATCTCCCAGGCGACAGTATCCCCATCCTCAGCATAGACCACATCTCGCAGCACATTATCCGTATTAGTATTGCGCCCCTGTTTGGTGATAGTCAACAACGGTTCATCAACCGGCAGGGTAATGGCATCCTCTTGGTACATCAGGGGCTGCATGCAGACATCACCTGCCAAGCCCTGGGAAGCGACCTGCACTTCCTCTAATGAACAATCAGTTTTTATCTTGAAAGTGATCAAGATTTCATCCAAGGCCGCGCGTTCTTTCAGGATATCATATTGTAGAGTTCCTGATCCGCCTGTGAGGTTCAGATCCCATTGCAAGATATGGCCATTGGCCGTGGCGGTAGCAGTAGGCTCGAAGGGGACGTCCGCTAAGGGCGGATTGCCACTGGTCGTGGTACCCGTGACCACTGTACTGCCATTAGTAACCGTCATTCGGGTAGAGCCAGCTACATAGGTACCATTGGTGATCGTATCGGTGATCACGAAATTGAATTCCGGAGCCAGAAACGAGGAATTCTTGACGGTCAGGCTTGCCAGACCGTCCTGGCAGAGGGGTAGGCGTGCAGTTTGGTCGTTGCTGGTCGTGAGGAAGAACTTACCGGGAAGCAATTTGACAAGATCTTCCATGCGCCCCTGGCAGGTGCCGGCGATGGGACCGCAATCGTCCCACAGGGCGATGTCCACTTGAGAGGGCAAGACACACTGATCCTCGAGCGTCGAGAAGACATCGAACCGTATGCGGGTGCCCTGAGGTTGGCTGGAGATGGTGAACGTGACCACTTGCCGGCCCGGGGGACCTGGGTAAGGGCCTATATACGCGGTGACGAGGCTGGCAGGATCAATTATCGTTGTACTCGTCACCTCGTATGAATCGAATTCTTGGCCTATCGGCAGTGTATTGGTGATGATCAAGCCTTCAGCTGGGATAGGGTCAGATGTGCTGACATAGAAACGCCACTGGGCGGTTTGCTCGTTTTGGGTAAAGGATGTGGGCGATACAAAGAGAGTGGCATTGGAGTTCTGCGTTACTGTTGCCCCGCTATCGAAACTATCCTGGTCCACATCACATAGATCTTTGTAAGCAAGGCCAGCAAACACGCTTCCAGGGTCGCCACACGGTCGTTCCAGGGGGAAGAAGATGGTGCCAGACCCATCCATGTCGAAATCTACGGGGAATGTAAAGGTTACGATGTTGCCCGGGCCGGTGGTGCTAATCACGGAGCTGGCGATGGCAGCAAAGTCACCGCCAAATGTGGTGCTTATCGGAATGGTTGGTGTAAATACATCGCCTATTGGGGCGGTGAATGTAATAACAATGTTGTCGGTCGTGCTGTCCGGGCTGCCGCCCGTAACTGTGAGCGTGATAGCCTGTGGACCGGCACAGGCGGAGATGATCTCAGGGGTTACCGCAATTTCCAGGTTCCCTCGGTAGATATCTATATTGGTTCCAAAGAAACCAAGACTGTCACCCACACAAGACGTGGCTCCAGGGACGTTGATCTCGGACCAGATAAAGGGAGAGGTGCCTGGCGGCTCGTTAGGAATGGTGTTGACGCTTGCAGTCACCTCATAACTCATGGTGATCGTAGCTGTGTTGCTTACTGTCCCGACCGCGCTAAAATCGATCTCAAGTGGCGGACCCAGGCTGATTGTCACATCACCGGTGCGATCTACGCCGTCAACAAATACATCGACGCTACCATCGACCACGTTAAGGGGCAGAAGCATTCCGGTGCCTGTCAAGGTGTCGGTGTAGATAAGACCCCCCCAAGAAAATCCGCCGCCCACGTTTAGGTCGATTGTAGCCGTTATGACTTGGGCCGGATTAGTCGAACACATCTCCACGGGGCTGGTGCCCTTAGAGAAGGAGTTGTTTTGTCCCAGGAAATCCTGGATGAAAGTTTCGACTTCGTCATAACCCACAAGGTCATCACACTCATCGCAGACATCGGCCAGAGCGCCAGTACTGTTGAGCAATTTACCGCCCGCCCCACACGTCCCACCGTCTTCAGATGGGATTGTGCCCGTGACGACCATTTGCCCGGAATAGGTTCCCGTGCTGTTTACCGGAAGCGTCCAGGTAACTGAATTGCCGCTTTGCACGTTAGTTCCTGGGGAAGTATCAATGATTATCGAGGTCAATTCTGAGGGAAAAACATCGGTGATAGCGATGGGCGAGTTGATGAATTCCTGATTTTCACCCGAGACAGTAACCGTATAGACGATGGTGTCGCCAGCATTGGCTATGAATGGGCCCGATTTAGATATTTCTAGGGTAGACGCATCTGCCGCAACCGGGACGGAAGTTTGTCCTGCACTTCCGGTGACACTCAGCAATACACAGGCATCCTTAGCTACAGGTTGCAGGATTATCGTATCTTGCTGTGAAGAACAGAAGGGGCCAGGGGCCTGAATGCGGATGGGAAAGGTGATCTCAGAGCCTCCAAGCAAAGTGCCGGGTGTGAAAGGGGCACCGCCAACATAAGTCAATATAGTCCCCGACTGTGTCCAGTCATCCCCCTGCTCAGTCACAACGCTACCTAGAGGGCCCGACACACTTAAGTTTAGCACTACGTTGGGGGCAGCGCCACCGGTATTGGTAACGGTGACGACGGCGGTCTCGTCTAGATTGCTTTCACAATAATCATAAGTCGAAAGAGGACTGATTTCAACGGCGATATCCGGATCCAGTAGCAGTAAACGTACGTCTACCTGCGAATCGAGGGGATCACCTGGGCTAGCCGTACCGTCTGTATTACCGATCACCCATGAGGTCTCTGCTGTATTGGTCAAGTGATCACAAGCGTTGATGTAACCGGTGGCCGTGTAAAAAGCGGAATCACCAGGCATCAGATCAACGTCAGAGGCGCTTGGCACACTGGTATTGATATAGCCAACACCGATTGTATCTGTCATGACCGCATCATAGACGTTCCCCAAACCGGTATTTGCCAGTTGAATGGTCCAGGTGATGAGATCGCCGACAAAACCATCCTGCGTCGATGATGAAAATTCGCCGGGCGTGTGTTTGATCACCACCAGATTGCCACGGGCAGTCGGCACATTTTGTTCGGTCTGCTGGCAGGTGATGACATTGGAAGAGGGCGGACCGCTGCCACTCTGCAAATACACAGTCAGTAGCTGTCCAGAGGTGGCATCGGCATCGGTGGCCAGGTGGAAGGTAAAGGTTATGGTCTCACCGACATCTAACGTTGTGTCGGGAGCCGCGGCCGTAACCGTGAGCGTAAAAGGGTCGCCGGCAGCGGTATTACTGCCTGGACCGCTTACACCCGGACTATCTGTGTCACTGGATACTGTCGCAGTGCCCGTCAGGTAGAAAAAGCCATCATTCGGATCCACTTGCAGATTGACTTCAGTTGTATCATTGCTACCATTGTTGGTAATGGTAACAGTGTAGACATCACCGGGTACAGGTGCGTTCTCGTTGCCCCGGCTGACCATGAATGGCGGTTTGATCAGATTCATCTCCAGGTCAGCCTCAGGCGTGCAGCTACCAAGTGCAGCAGGCGCCAGCACTGATGCTGGGGCGATGGCGTCTTCACTTAGGCCCACGGGCACCTCTATCCAGGAAGGCAGAAGGGTGGCGCCAAGCTTGGACGTGGGTTCAGCAGGTGTAATGGGCGCTTCACTAGAACTGGCGTCGTCGATCCACGCCGGCAGTATGTCGTTGCCTATATACCCGACCACCACATTTGACTGTGAACGCTCTTCTCCCATCCACTCGGGTAGCAGTGTTTCTCCCAATAAGGTCTCCGTCTCGATCACTCTCGCAAGACCATTCGATCCTGTTAGCGGCGCGACCACGGCGCGCGCAGGCGCGGAAACTCCTGCATAGGACGCGTATTCCCCGGAGTTCGAAAGAGCACGGTTAGCCGCCGCGGCCACAGGAATAGGGATAAGTGATTGCGCAAGCATACCCAACACGATAAATGTATGCAGAAGATTGCGAATACGCGCTTTGGACGGTCTGGTGGTAGGTCGAATTTCCATAGATGCCCTCCTCCTTAGTAGCGGCTAAACGTATAAGACTGTGAACTGATGAGCGCCGAATTATTAAATCATGGAGATTTTAAACTCTGCAAGCGTCGATCGAGTTGCGCTTTTGTCAGTGCTCCTGCCTGTTGCGCAACCACGACTCCGCTAGCATCGAGAAAATAAGTGGTGGGGTAACCCCGTACTTTGTATAGACTGGCGATCTTCCCATCCTCATCCAGAGCAATGGGATAGGTAATGCCGTGCTCAGCCAGGTAAGGCTCGACAGTTGCCAGGTCTTCCTTGACGTTGATGCCCACAAAGCGAATGCCCTGTTCTGCATAGCGCCGGTTGCCTTCCACCAGGATCGGTGTTTGTCGTCGGCAATAGGGGCACCAGGTCGTCCAGAAACTTAGAACGGTCGGCTGGCCCAGCAAGCTGGCTTGGGTGAGGGTATCACCGTCGGGATTGTTGATAGCGGCCAGACTGAAATCAGGTGCCAGCAAGCCCACTTTGACACCACGCACGGTAGCATCCGATTCGCCGTGCTCCGCTTGATTGACCTCAGTGGCAGGTTGCACCAGCATGGTATCCAGCTCGGTTATGTCTTTGGCAATAGACATGGCTGGTGTGGCCAGCGATGCAGTTTCGGTACCATCTGTAGATGTGTCCGAAGCCAGGATGGGTTCTTCTTGATCTGATGCTGTTATGGTATCCAGGCCAGGGCCAAAGCTGATCTTTGCGTCCGCCTGTAAGCGGTCGATGTAGTCTGACACCGAAATGCCAAGGGCCGTTGCCTGGGCTCGCGAAAAGCGGTCCACCAGGAGCAAGTTGCCATAGTAACGCAGGAAGGCGTCAGGCGTGAGACCTTGCTCGGCAAGCGTTGAGTCCACCACTGACTGCTCGAGCCCTTGCTCAGCAAGGAAATCAGACAAGGCAGTTTCTACCTCTGATTGGGCTATTACAAAGTCCGCCTGTGATGCCGCCTGTTGCACGAGTTCGCCGTTGATCAAACGATCCAACACATTTGCCGTACTGGTCGACCGTCCCAGCAACGAGGACAATGCTCTGTCTGCTCCTTGCATGGTGTACACAGTCTCGAAGACGATGGGCAGGCCATTGACAAGGGCCACGATCTGGTCATCGCCAGGCTGAGGGAGGGCAACTGAGGCGCCGGACTGATTGTTCGTTTGACCAGCCGCGGTTGAAGGTCGGTCCACCGCATTGGCCGCTACTGATGAAGACGGTTGGACTCTGATCGGTTCAGCCGGATTGGACGCACCCGACAGTGCCATGAAGAAAAATACGACAAGGCTAAGGCCCACCAAAAGCGCTATTACTGTGAACAGGACGGCACGCCGCTTATTGCCGTTATTCACAGTATTGGTCAAGGTTTCACTCATGAAGCTAATGCTCGCAGAAGATCAATTGTTTTACCTTGCTCTAAAAAAGCCTGGCACAAATCACGTTAGATACTCAATTTTGTATCAAGAATCAGCAAAATGCCTGGATAATTCGAAGCCTAAATATCGCTGCACCAAATGCAACGAAGTACGCTATGTAAAATATAGACGTAAAAACGTTGGCAAAGATACGCCCTTTTTAGCCTTCTCACTTTGCTCAGCCTACTGATCTTGCCCGTTGGCTGCCGGAGGTACCAGACATCAGTGTACCTAAAATGCCTCTTTCAGATAATCGTGGCTTTGTAGCCAAAGAGCACAAACACTTGATATAGCCAGGCCGAATGCACAATGTGTAGCTATAACTTGATCAATCACCTGCTCCTAGCTATTCCATCAAACTGATAAAATCCGAAATGGGTCCTCAGAAGGGTAATGCCAGGTGTGCGTATCATCTTGCAGATGTAGTAACGAAAACAACTTCTGCTAGTCATGGAATAGATTGACATGCTACTGTGTACCAACCAGCCTATTAGTATTATCCACCCGTTCTGAGCTATTTCACCTTACAGTTTACTTACAACAGTATTACAGAAGAATAACAGATCCGGAGTTGCCGGCTGATCATGGGCTATGAAGTTTGTGCCATACATCATCAGCTCGATTCCGAACCAATGAACGTGGTTGAAAAAAGGGTTCAACAGGATTTCAGATGGTTGACACAGGTTTATCTTGATACATGATACGTAAAACGTGAGAATATGACATGGCAGGACGACGTCACGTTTCACGTCTTCACGATTCACGACAGGCAACCACACGAAATCCCAAAGAGCCGAAAAAAGCTGCATCTCGGGCTTGCCTGACCAGCAACACACCTCTCCGTCAGGCCACCAACCCATATCCAGATCCCCACATCCCGTCTAGCAGTTTGTCGGAAAAGTCGCTTCAGCTTCCAAAACACCCTCACTTCAGGCGATTCTGAGGCCCGAACTTAGCCTATTCGGAATTACGGAACCGGTTCCCTGGACTTTTCCGACAGCCTGCTAGGTAAATTGCAGGCGCCACCGAACAATTGAAGTTTTTGACGTGCACGCCAAACGAGTACTCATAGGCAGCTAAGATCAACATCCTGCTCATCAGGACAGAGTATGGTGATAAGCTCTGCAAAGGGCAGTACACTGCCAGCATTGATGGCGGAATTGAATTGGGCTTTTATTGACGCGCAAAAGCCGGGAGTAATCCCGGCTTACGGATTCAGCATAAGAACAAGCAGATAAGTCGTAGAAACTATTGTTTACTTACCTTCGATCTGGTTTACTAACTTCGCCAGTCGAGACTTACGACGCGCCGCGTTATTTTTGTGAATGACACCTTTCTTGGCAGCGCGATCCAGACGACTAATGGAGATGCCCAGCCATTCACGGGCGTTGTCTACATCGCCTTCTGCGGCGTAGATGCGGGTGCGCTTGATGGCAGCACGCAAACCACCTTGCACTTCACGGTTGCGAGCGCGGCTCTTGATACTTTGACGATGACGTTTGATTGCAGAACTGTGTGTAGCCAACCTTAATCCTCCGGCTGTACATATAAACACCCGCCGAGCAAAGCACCCGGTCGGGTGAAGAAAATGCTTGAAACAACAGTGAAGTATAGTCGATAGATGTCAGTTTCGGCAAATCTGGCAATAAGACAAAGCACTACGGGTAGCCATTGGCTGGTACATGGCTCACCTTTCTATTGACTGCCCGCTGCTGGTCGCGACAGATTAGCTCTGGTTTCATCGAGAGCTTCGGCAACGTAGGGATAGGCAAACCAGATCGTGCCTACACCGAAAATCACACCTGTCAGAGTTCGTAACTGCCAGTTGCTGGTACGGAGTCCAAACAACTGAGTGAGCCCGTCCAACGCCATTGGCAGCAAAAAGAGAAGATACCACTTCCAGTTGATTCTGGGTAGTATGCCACGCACCAGCGCAAACAAGAGTCCCATCAAGAACATGCTGCCATAAATGGCTAGATCACGCTGGCAAAGTGCTGTTTTGTAGCCATGGTCGTGGTCACCGATATAGCGTCGTCGCAGAAAGAGATTATCACTCACTTCAACACCACCAACGCGCAAATCGTCCACAGAATAGACAGCTTGATCACCGAAAAGGAAGTAGGAACGCTCGGGCAGTTGGTGGCAGAAGGGGATATAGATGGTGTAGATCACGCGAGCGGGCGTAGTCGCACCCACTTCCATCAATGCAGGCGCCAGCATGGGTACGCCCACATAGGTCAAGAACATGATATTGGCCAACAGCAACCAGTGCCGGCTGATCCAGCTTGCTGTCGCATCAATCCTATCTGCAAAACGATCCAGAGCGGTTCGCTGCACAGGTGGTGTTTTTGAATCCGGCGATTCCTCAGTCATTCTTACCGCTGTACCAAGACTTCGAGCACAGCCTCCGCCGTGATAGTGCCGTACAGTGCCGGCCCCTGCTCTACATCCACCACAGGTATCATGTAACAAAATCGTTCATAGAGCAGCGGGTCTGTAGTGATATCCACTTCCTCCAACACAAAATCAAACTCGCCGGCTAATGCAGCGAGTTCATGTTTGGCCTCCTCACAGAGTGGACAATTGCTCTTGGTATAGAGGGTAATGCGAGGCTTCATAAGATCTTGTCGAGCTGTGCCTCAAGGACATCTGCCGTCAGGAAACCAATCCAGCGCACCTGCACATTTCCCTCGCGGTCGATAAAAAAGGTGGAGGGTAAGGATTGCGTCTTGTATTCGGACATCACTTCACGGCGAGCATCAATCAAAACGGGCATGGTCATACCAAACTCTTTGACAAACTCGGACACCGGCTCATGTGCCTCAGCACTGTTGATTTCAAGAATAACCAGACCATTACCCTTGTGGGTTTCGTAGGTACGTACAAGATCTGGCATCTCAAGGCGACAGGGACCGCACCAGGTGGCCCAGAAATTAATCATAACAGGTTGGCCCTTGTAATCTGCCAGGGTTGCCGTTGTGCCGTCAGGCAGATGAAAGGCGAAATTAGGAGCCGCGTGCCCGGCATCAGGTTGAGCAGCGCTGTTGTCGATACCGAAGAGGCTAGTTACGGGAAAAACACCATGTTCCTGAACAAGACCTGCCGGTGCTTCTCCGACCCCAGTTCTATCCTGTATGGCGATGAAGATGGCGACTGCGGCAATGAGAAGGCCTAAGACCAACACGAAAAGTGCCTGGCGACGCTGGTTATGTTGCTTTGAAACTGTTTGTGTGAGTGTGGATTCTGTCATGGAGCACCTCGGTCGATTTGTTTCAGACGTCCCGTGTGATGCGTAAATGAGAACTGGTAGACGTGTGCGGAGATGACACTCTCCAACATTTTGCACAGAACGGATGGCGCCGAAATGCGGGTTTCCTTTTAAGCACAGTTCGTTAGGCGGTGGCAGGCTGGCTGCTTGCCGCCGCGGCGCCACCTGCTCCTCCAAGGGCAGCGCCACTGAGGTATCCCAGATATGCGGGAACCAGAGGTAGGACACAGGGAGAGAGGAAAGAGATCAGGCCGGCAACAAAGGCGATCGTCAATGATATCTGCCCACTCGAGCCTGTGGTCAAACCTTCTTCGATGTTAAGGAATGTACCAAACTGGGCCAACTGGGCCAGGCTATCGGTGAAGATCAACAAGGCGATCAGCAAGAGCAAGATACCGCTGATGACACTGATCTTGCCCATATGCTTGTAAAACTGGGGAAGGTATCGGGTCAGGTGTGAAAATAGCAACCCTGCCAGCAAGAAAGGGACGCCCAGACCGATTGAGTAAGCGAGCAGGAGTGTCGCCCCTTGCGTCACCGTTTGTGTCTGGGATGCCAGTAAGAGAATGCCGGCGAGAATGGGGCCGACACAGGGCGTCCAGCCGGCAGCAAATATGGTTCCGACCAGGAAACTGCGCCAATAGCTGGCACGGCTGCCGAATTTGCCACCCATATCCATGCGTAGCTCTCGCTCGAAAAAGTCGGTACGATTGCCAAAGTAGACAATGGCGACGACCAAAGCGGTTTCGACTGCTTTAAGCCAGTCCGGACTGGTGATAGTGGTGATCCAACTCAATGCCCCTATCACCAACGCCATCACCAACAGCACCATTTTGTCCCAGCGGGCGCCGGCTAATACCACCAGAGCGATCAAAACGCTGTTGACAATCCGCAATGTCTGGTCGAATTGAAATCGATCTAGCCAGTAGGTGATGGCCGCAAGTACCAAGGCGGTGATCCCCCAGCCAAGATAGCTCATATCGACATTGGCTACCCGCAAGGCGAAGACAATGAGCAGGATGGCGCCCAGCCTGGTGACGAGCGGGAGAATATCATACAGGGCATATCCACCCAACAGGCCAACAGAGGCGCCTAGCAAGGTGAAGACGGCTGTAAAGCCCAAAACCAGGGCAAAAGCGTGGAGAAAAGTTCTTTGGGAGCTAATGTTCGGCATCGGGTACCCCTGAAGGATGGAATAAGATCTCGTGACGGCTGAAATTATTACGTTGATAGGATGCAGCAATCGCCACGATTATTACAACCACAGGACATGAAACTTTCAATTTAAGCGGATATCAATGGCGGGCTTGCTCGTCAACGATCTCTTCCAACGTGGCTAATTCTTCATCGATCTTGGACTGGCGACGGTACATGCCGAAGACAAAAATAAAGACGATGAGCCAGATGGCCAGATAGGCGGCGGCAAAGTATGTCATGGATAACGCTCGCAGATTGTGAGGTAAGAGATTGAAGGCTAAAGATTGAAGATTGAAGATTGAAAAAATTAGAGCAGGCGTTCGCGTAGGGCTTCGACGCGTTCACTGGCCCAGTCTAGCTTGATGCGGTTAGCCAGCAGGTCGATGTAGAGGATGGTGAAGGCGATGTTGCCAAACACAAAGGCCGTCGTCATCCCCGGCCCGAGACCAAAATCAGCGCCAGGGTCCAGGATCACAGGGTGAATGGTGTTCCACCAGCGGATGGACATGAAGGTGAGGGGCACGCTGAGAAAAGCGAAGATCCCGTAGACAGCGGCCATACGGGCTCGCCGGCCCGGCTCGTCGATGGCGCCTCGCAACATGAAATAGGCGATAAAGAGCAAGAGTACAATGGTATAGGTCGTCAGTCGAGGATCCCAAGTCCACCAGGTGTTCCAAGCGGGCTTGGCCCAGATCGAGCCACTAACAATAGCAGCAACTGTGAATACGATACCGATCTCAGCGGAGGAGCGGGCCCAGATGTCCCACTTCACATTGCTTCTCCACAGATACAGAATGCTAGCAAAAAAGGTGACGCCAAATGCAACCATGCTGATCCAGGCAGAAGGCACATGAAAATAGATGATACGCTGGGCTGGTGCGATTTCAGGGGCGATATTGGTTGCCGGAGGCGCCTGGATCAGGGCCATGTAGGCGGCGACCAGCATCGCCGCCAGCGCCAAGATATTGAGCACCAGCATCGTCCCTCTGGAGGGGCCTGTCGCCAATCGACTCTGCTCTGGCGCAGTTGATTGAGGTGTTACTTGCGTAGCTTCCATAGTATTTTGGGGGTGAGTGACATGAGAACGATGAAGGCAAGAAAAATTATATAAATGGCTGCGCTATTCCTCGACGACATAATCAAACGTGAGAAAAGCTGCTACCAGGAAGAGCAGATCAAAAAACACCATCAATTGTATCCAATTGAGGTGGTCGGCCAATGCATCACCTTCGAGCAAGCCGATGGTGGTGCGGATACAGGCGATCAGCAGCGGTAGCAAGACCGGCAGGAGCAATACCGGAAGCAGCACTTCCCGTGCCCGCGTATTGACTGCCAGGGCAGAGAACAAGGTACCGACAGCCGTAATACCGATTGTACCGAGGAGTAGTATCAGCAACAAGGGTAAACTGATGAGGGGAACATTAAAAAATACTGCGATCAACAGTAGCAAAAATGCCTCGACTACCAGGATGAATGCCAAGCTGGCTATCATTTTGCCAAAATAGATGGCGCTGCGGTCGACGGGCGCCAACATCAAACCGGCCAGACTGCCTTTGTCCTTCTCGCTGATAAAGGCTCTGCCCAGACCTAGAACGGCTGCGAAGACGATGGTTACCCACAACACACCGGGAACGATGATGCTCTTGTTCGGTATCCGCAACTCGAAAGCGAAGTTGAAGATCAACAATGCCAGTACGGCAAAGACCGCCATGCTGGTAAACACATCCTTTGTGCGGAACTCGATGCGAAGATCTTTCCACAGAACGGCCCAGATCACCTGGAAATAGCGTTTCATGTCGCTACCGTCCCCACATATTTGTCGTACAGGGGTCTCAGATCTTCATACGAAAGCTCTGATGCGGCGGCATCGTAGACCAGGGTACCGCCATTGAGAATGACCACACGGTCGGCCAGGTCCAGACCCCGTTCCAGATGATGGGTGGTCATCAACAGGGTGCGTTCGCTGCCACCGATCTCCCTCAGCAAGTCGGTCATCATCTCGGCTGCCTGGGGGTCTAATCCCGTGTCGGGTTCGTCGAGGAGGAGGATGGGAGGATTGTGCAGCAGGGCCCGGGCGATGGCCATGCGCTGGACCATGCCCCGAGAATAGGTGCGAACGGGATCTTTACGGCGATTATAGAGGCCGACGCGACGCAGCAATTCGTCGATACGTGCATCTGCCTGTTTCATGCCGTAAAGACGGGCATAGAATTCAAGGTTTTCGGCTGCTGTCAGATCATCATAGAGGAGTGGAGCGTGGCCGACCAAACCCAGATACTGGCGAATCCCTTCCGGATTGGATGTAACATCGACGCCCGCAACCATTACTTGGCCGCTGGTCGGGCGTGAGAGCGTAGAAAGAATGCGTAATAGTGTAGTTTTACCGGCGCCGTTGGGTCCCAATAGCACGACAGAAGAACCGGTATCAATCGATAAATCAACACCACGTAAGACGCGATGACGGCCAAAGGATTTTCGTAACCCTTTGATCTCGACCAGAGAATCACTCATGTCAGGCGTCTTCTCTTGTCAATGCCACCAACTGCGCCTTTAGCAAACGACGCTGCCCTTCGGAATCAGCCTTGGTAATTTCTCCAGCCTCATACTCATCATCTAACTCCGCTATCTCTTGTATCAGATATTGGCGCTGTTGCTCACGCAGTAGCGGTGCTTCGGCGTCCAAACGCTGCCGGCGGCGATAGACCATAAAAAGCCCGATGCCCAATACGAGAATACTTCCACCAAGAATAAGGAACGGCATGTAGGTCTGGCCGGAGATGCCGGGGGTGGCGTTGGCGTCGATAATCTGGCCGCCGCCCTCCTCAGGTGGGGTCTGCGGAGGGGGTATACTGGCTTCGATATTGCTGAATGCAGCTTTGGGATTTGCACCCGCAGATGCGTTTTCGATGACAAAGTTGAGGTAGGAAGCGCCACCTTGTGCTTGCATGGATTCCATCTCATTCCAATCGGGTGCGTCGATTTCCATGCCCACATCTGGCACGAGCAAATTGAGGTAATCCACCGGGTAGTGGATGGCATGCGCCAGATCGGTCTTGCCATCTACAACCGGTAAACTATAACGAAACAGGACCTGACGTTCTCCGGGTGGGAAGGGCAAGGTATCGATAATCATGCCCTCTTCCAGGATAAATCGCTCGCCTAATTCGCTGCCATCTATGCTGACATTGACAGCATTTGCCGGCAGTGAAAACGAGAGCACTCGATTGATGCCACCCTCTCCCCGGCTTCCGCCGTAGACACGATTATCGGTGTTGCTCAATGCATACAGTTCGCCGACATCGAGCGATGTGGGACGCTCCAGGCTTAATACCCAATGTGAGCGGCCGACGCGAATGTCATCGAGCGTTGCTCCAGACTCGTAGACATCGACTGGGATCTCCAAGGCATTGGAATCAGGTTCGAACTGTCTAACATCTCCGCCATAGGGCAGGGCATCATAGACGACCTCCGCCAGGTAAACCCAGGCGGCATCAGTGGGCATACCTGTAAATCGAGCAAAACCCTCGCCATCAGTTTCCCCGCTGCGTTCAGCCACAAATGAATCGCGCTCGAACACGAGCAGACGAACAATCTGGTTTCCTTCCGCCTGGCCACTTGTGCCGTTTCGTACGACGACATCGATAACACCATTGCCCTCTACAGTAGCCGTAGATATGGCAACGCCCAGACCAAAATTGCGGGCGGCGACGGCAGCCAGCTGGATCTCTGTATCTGTCAACCCCTCCACTGGGGGATGGGGCGCTTCACTGACAAGCGAGCGCAACCCCGCTTCTGTTTGATCCAACCTGGCGGGATCAGAAAGGGGCTGCAAGGGTGGCTCATGTTCTGTGCCGAGCCCATCATTACCATGACAACTGCTACAAGCCCTGTCGAATACCTCTGTACTCATGGTGATCTCATCGTTGCCAAGATGCAACGACCAGATATATGCGACCAGATCCCATCTTTCCCCTACCGATAGTGTATCCCCCCAGGGCGGCATCAGATTTTCCATTTTGCCATTGGTGATCGTTGTAAATAGCTCTTGAGGGCTACGGTCATTCATATAACTGTCTTCCGTGAAATTCGGAATCTTGACAGGGACTTGATCGGCCATAGGGCCATCGCCCTGACCGCCGGGGCCATGACACTGTGTACAGCGTTGCGCAAAAGTACGTTCACCCCGGTAAGCGGCGCCCAACGGACCCTCTTGAGCGGACAGCGGATATGGCAAGAAAAACACACCCATCCCCACCAGAAGTATCAAAGCCCAACCTATGTAATATCGAAGATAGCTACGTCGCATATTGATTTGGTGATGGACAATGGAAGCGGTCGCCTCCTTCAAGAGCGACCGCAACATGTTCAGCGTTTTTGGCAAATTAGGGATACAGATCGGCACAAAACGGGCAAGCGTCTACCGCTTTCGACTATTTTATTGCCTCGAATTGCGTCACTTCGGGCGCCTCTTCGTAACGGGAAGGGCACTTGAGCAGAAGATTATCGGCCCTGAAACTGCCGTCGGATAACATTTCCCCCTCGACAATAGCCTCGGTAGCCTGGCTGAAATTGCTGGGACGGCTGCCATGAAAACTCACCAGCACCTGCTCACCGGTTTCATCAGTCATGTTGAATTTAAGCATCAAATTGACCGGGTCCCAATCTTCACTCTCCTGCACGACTCCGCCGGAGACCCGGATTTTCTGGCCAGCCAGCGATGTAGCATCGTTGTTCAACTCGGCGACCGTCATGTAATAGGCGCCGGTGCTGTCGATACTGGTAATCACCAGGGCAATGACGGCGACGAAGATGAGGGCGCCACCAATGATAAACTTAATCTTCTTGTTGGGATTTTTGGCGGCTATTTGTGGTTGGGTAATGGCGCTTTCAGTCATGCAGACTCCCTTGGCTGTTCAGATGTGTGTTGTGACAAGGTAGTGACAGTATACCATGTCCTTTTTCACACAACATGATTTTGATCAGTATCCAGCTTAAAGATAACTAAGTATTTGATGAGAACAAAAGGCGCCGCATCAATGGTGAATGGTGAACTTTTGATGGCGGACCCTAAGCCTCATCTTCTCCCCGCACACCATCCTCATCCACATACTCGTCATCCTCCCACGCCTCTGCAGTATCCAAATATCGCTCATCGATAATCTGCCGTGCCTTTGGCGCTAACGCTTTCACAACATGTACCTTGACTTCTGCGAGAGGTCCCAATGTCAGGCCATAGACATCACTTAACGCCGCACCTGAGGTAAAAGAGGGAATACCTTCACTCTCCAGCAACGCTTTGACAAGATTCGCTTCCATGGCGTTGGCAGCAGTGTAGACCACGACCGGCTTCTGGCGATCTCCACCGTAGGCAGTGCGCGGTTGGGTGCGTTCTCGTACTCCACGAAACAGTCCTTGCAGCCACTGGCTTACGATTGTCGTCATGAGCATAGTATAGCATGAACTCTTAGTGAAGACACCAACACATAAGCGTCAGTTCAGTTTTGGGCTGGCATAACCTCCTTTGCGTACCCAGAATGGTCGCTGCAAACACCAATTTGTGCTAAGATCACTCCCGATTTCAAGGTCCACATCACCAGGTCTACACTATGCACATAACCCATCGCATCCTATTATCCATCGCGACTGCGAGCGCAGCATTGCTCCTCCTTGGCGCAGTGATTTTCGCCCAAGCGCCCAGCCCCCAAAATCTGACACCCACTACAAGCGATTGCCCCGCGCCGGCGCCGGTACCCCGAGCGTTGCTGGCCGGCGATAGCTGGGCCCAATACATGTGGGACGATGGCACGCACAACGAAGTGTTCGATAAGTTCGGCCATGCTGATAAGAGTATGATCAGCCGTTCCACAACCGACCATCCCGGCCCAGACCTCAGCGCGGAAGAGTACGCTGTTTCAGGAAGTGAAGCACGAGAGTTCGTTAAGACGGCCAGTTATCCCTTTATGCAGAACATGCTTGATGACCTCATCGCCAATCCCACCATTGATACAGTGGTACTGAGTATTGGCGGTAACGATGTCTTGGCGGGCAAATCTGACGGTGGCTGGTATAAAGATATGGATAGCGATCCTGCTAATGATCCGAACGCCCCCCCGCCAGAGGCAGCATTTTTCGATAGCTTGGAAGCTGACACGCACACCATTATTGATGCAATACTTGCGGTACGTCCCGATCTCAAAGTGATGATCAGCGGTTACGACTATCCAAATTTCAATATTGATCAATGGGTATGCGATTGGTTTGTCGACTTCGCTTGCGAAAAACGGAAAGATCTCAGCCTTGATCCTGACAACGATCTCATTTCCGATGAGGAGATCAATACCTTGATGGTCGACGTAGAATACCGACGTGTTGGCTGGGCTAATGCGAACCAGCGCATCTATTACGATCATTCGCTAGGACTCATGCACTACTTTTATGGTGACGGCGTCTCAGACCTCAACGATTGGCCTCCTCATCCCGGGCAATCACCTCCCGACTACAGCCCCATGCCCGGCGGTAATGAATTACTCCCCAGCATTCGCAGTACTTTCCGAAACTTAGCTGATCCCATTCATCTCAGCAAAGATGGGTACGAGTACAAAATCACCACGGAGATGATCTACTATTTCTTACCCTTATTCCGAGGCTCTCCCGCACTGACGCTTACATCTCAGGGTGGAACGCGGGATGGTTGGAGCAACGGCGCCACGATCGGGACAGATAGTGTGTATCTGGGTGATGACGGCGCTTCAGCCTATGCCGGGATCCTCTCTTTCGATACAGCCAGTATCCCGGAACGGGCGATCTTCAACGCCGCCAGTCTGTACCTCGTTCGGGAAGCTGGGATCGGCAGCAATCCCTTCGAAAGTGGCGATCTAGGCGCCCCAACCTTGGATATCGCCCTTGGCGGTTTTGGAAATCCAGAAGTAGAAGTAAGCGATGCCACGACGCCAGCTGATGCCACTGATGTCGGCTGTATCTATGGTAGTGCAAAGGACACTTATTACGCGTTGCGTGCAGATGTCACGGCTACAGGTCTCACCGCCATCAACAAACAAGGGCTCACGCAATTCCGTTTGGCATTTCCTGGCAGTGATGGAGGTAGCAGCGATCGTGTCGAATTCTACACTGGAGACGGCGTTTTACCTGCACAGGCTCAACGTATGAAGAGCAAAAAGGTCACTTTCGAGGAGCCGCTGCCCAACGGCGCCACATATAGGACATCTGAGGTCGTGACAAGCATCGACCATGCCGGTTTGGCCGAGTTCCGTGAGTCTGTATCACCCTTCTTAGATATCGACTATTGTCTGGCGCCTGATTCCACGACTGTATCGATCAGTCAAAACGAAGGAACGCTGTCGCTCACCTGGCCACCTGCCGCCGATGCTATCGCTTATGAAGTTTGGACTGATGGGGGTAACCCCTATTTCGAGCCCGGCGACAGCTGTGAGGCAGATGCCGACTGCACGGTGACTGCCGAAACCCGATTTTCTCCAACGCCTGGCACGCCTGGCTTTGGGCTGGAAACCTCCTATCTTGTGCGAGCCCGCAATGACTGTGCAGGTGGGGCAATCTCTGCGGCCTCGAACACGACAGCTGAGTTTGTGTTCGAATTGGCAACAGCTTCGAGTTAAGGTCTTGGATAGTACCTCCCGTCTCAACTGGAAAAACGCTAACATGCCAAACCTAACAGACATCATCCAACGACTGGCGAACCCCGAGCCCTGGTCTGAGGGGGACAATATCCCCTGGAATGACCCCGATTTCAGCCGGCGTATGCTCAAAGAGCATCTCACACAAGAGCATGATGCTGCCAGCCGCCGCTTTGGAACCATCGACGAGCACGTCGACTGGATTCATGGCACGCTATTACAGAAGAGGCCAAGCCGTATATTGGATTTGGCTTGTGGGCCCGGGCTGTACAGCAATCGGCTGGCGGCGTTAGGGCACACCTGTGTCGGCATCGATTACTCTCCGGCCTCTATTGCCTATGCAAGAGAACAAGCCGCACTGGCGCAAAACAACGTGCAATTTGTCGAACAAGATATACGCATCGCCAGCTATGGCAGTGGCTATGATCTCGTTATGTTGCTCTTCGGGGAACTCAACATCTTTCGTATCGGCGATGCCGAAAATATATTGCGCAAGGCTCATTCCGCGCTCAAACCGGGCGCCTTCGTACTTCTGGAACCCCACACATTCGAGATAGTAGAGGGGATGGGCATGGATGCGAGCACCTGGTTTAGTTACGATGGTGGACTTTTTTCGGACAGAAAACATATCGTATTGAGCGAGCGCCTTTGGCAAGAGCCATCACAAACGACGACAATACGCCACTATATCATCGATGCTGAGACGGCTGCGGTGACCAGGATGGCGCAGAGCTTTCAGGCGTACACCACGGCAGACTATGAAAACCTCCTAAACCGTTGCGGATTTTTAGATGTCAAATTCCATCCCTCGCTTCTGGGGCGTCCTGATCCAAATCAGGCAGATCTTATCGCCCTCACTGCCCGCAAAGAGAATCAACGATGACTCAAACGGACAAAGCCATTCAAGATTATTATTATCCCGATTACTTTGCCCAATGTTATGGCTGTGGGCGTCTGAACGCACATGGCCATCATGTTAGGACCTTTTGGGTCGGTGAGGAAACTGTCTCGACTTTCGTGCCTGAACCCTACCATACAGCTATCCCTGGCTATGTGTATGGCGGACTGATCGCCTCCATCATCGATTGTCATGGTACCGGTACGGCGGCAGCAGCGGCCTACCGCGCCGCAGGCAGAGAGATGGACACCGATCCCCGCCTGCGTTTTCTCACAGCTTCACTTCGTGTTGACTACCTGAAACCGACACCATTGGGACCGCCGCTTGAACTGAGGGGACAGATCAAAGAGATAAAAGGACGAAAGATCACGGTAGGCATCACGCTGTCGGCCGAGGGCACGGTCTGTGTCAGGGCTGAGTTATTAGCCGTGCAGGTCCCTGAAGAATATATAACGAACCTCATCGGGGGTTAGAACTGACCTAACTTAGGACAGAGGATTCAATAACTTGCGGAACTCTTCCACCATTTCAGGGAGCAATTCGGCAGGTTATTCTGTCCTAAGTCCTTAACGTCAACTCGATAGCAGCATCTAGCGATGTCCCTTGCTTCTCGCGCCGGACAATTAGCACTACAACGAGACTTCGACCGCGCAACTGTCATGCTGAGCCCGCCGAAGCATCTCGCGTCATTTGGAAAGACGAGATTCTTCCTCGCTGCACTCGTCAGAATGACAAAGTCTCGTTGTAGTATTAGGAGAACCCACACAACTATGTCCTCACAGACCGAAACCCTTATCATCGATGACGCTGCCGTCCATTACCAGAAAGCCGGGGCCGGCAACGCCCTGGTGCTCATCCATGCAGGTATCGCCGATATGCGTATGTGGGATGATCAGATCGATGGCTTCGCCGAGTTTTACCAGGTTATCCGCTTCGATGTTCGGGGCTATGGACTTTCGCCAAACCCGGCCGGCACCTATCAAGATCATGAGATACTACGAAAACTGTTGGATCACTTGGGGATAGTGCAGACAGTGTTGATCGGATGTTCGATGGGCGGAAATATCGCTGTCGATTTCACATTGGCGTATCCCGAACGCGTCATAGCTCTGATCACGGTGGGGTCCGGGTTGGAAGGTTTCGAGGGCAGCGACCAGGCCGAGATCAAGCAAAGCTGGTCGGAGCTAGAGATCCCGTACGAGGCCGGCGACATGGATACCTGCGCCGATATCATTCTCGGCATGTGGTGTGAGGGTCCCAGGCGCACGTCAGAGCAAGTCGATTCACAGGTTCGAGCCAGGGCAAGAGATATGGCCTTGCACATGCTGGCTATCCCCGAAGCATCCGACCTGGGTGAAGCCGAACCCCTGCAACCACGTGCGCTCGAACGGCTGGGGGAGATCAGGGTACCCACATTGGCTATCGTCGGCGACCAGGATTACGCAAATCAGATCGAATTCGCCCACTACATGGCTGAGCATGTGTCCGATGCAGAACTGGTGATCATGGAGGATGTCGCGCATTTGCCCAATATGGAAAAGGCGGTGGAGTTCAACCAGAGCGTGCTTGGTTGGTTGGTCGCGTAGTCTGTTGGTCGCGTAGTCAGTTGGTCAGTTGGTCATGTAGTCGGTTGGTCGTGTAGTCGGTTGGTCGGTTGGTCGTGTGGTCGTGTGGTCGTGT
>JAAENG010000273.1 GCA_024224665.1 Chloroflexota bacterium
TCACAAAACGAGCCGATAGCCGGATTGATCCGGCGCTGTTTGCTAGCCGGGAGATTCATCCCCCGGCGGACCTGGCAAGAAGACATTACCGAAATAAATAATTAACCTTCATTAGCGCTTTTGTGCGCCTGTTACGGCGATGAATCGCACAGTTACATGCGCCACGCTATTCTAGGGAGATGAGTGCCATGTCTACACCCCGTAACTATCTGGCAATCGACCTGGGCGCGGAAAGCGGGCGCGCGATCGTAGGCCGGTTGGATGGAGATAACCTGCATCTACAGGAGGCGCATCGCTTTCGCAACAGACCGGTGCAACTACCGCAAGGTTTGATGTGGAATGTGCTCCATCTGTGGAGCGAGATCAAACGGGGCATAGCACTGGCATCGAGTGATGCGCAGCTCGATGGCATCGGCCTAGATGCCTGGGGTGTGGATTATGCCCTGTTGGACAACCAGGGTGGTTTGGTGGGGAATCCATTCCATCATCGCGATAGTCGCACAGATGGCATGGTGGATGCAGCGTGCCAACGTCTGCCAAGGGAGACGATTTTCGAACACACCGGCATCCAGTTCATGCAGATCAATACCCTCTACCAACTGTTTGCCATGGTCCAGCAGCAAGCCCCGGCCCTCGACATCGCCAAGACCTTTCTCACTATACCCGACCTGTTCAACTATTGGCTCACCGGCCAGGCTGTCTGCGAATTCAGCATTGCTTCGACCAGCCAATGCTTTGACCCCCGCCAGATGTCCTGGGCCCGACCTCTGTTGGAGGCGCTGGATATCCCGCATCAGATTTTCCCAGACGTAATCCAGTCAGGCACCGTCCTGGGATCCCTGCGTCCATCGGTCGCGAATGAGTGTGACGTAGGTGACATACCTGTGATCGCACCCGCATGTCACGACACAGGCTCCGCCGCGGTTGCCATACCAGCCCAAGGCAAGGATTTTGCCTGGATAAGTTCTGGCACCTGGTCGGTGCTGGGCGCCGAGCTGCCCGAGCCGGTGATCAATGCTCAGAGCCTTGCCTACAACTTCACCAATGAGGGTGGAGTGCAGGGAACATTTCGATTGTCGAAAAATATCATGGGTCTGTGGCTTGTGCAGGAATGTCGTCGCACTTGGAAGGGTGAGGGTGAAAACCTGTCTTATGGCGAATTAACTACCATGGCGCAAGGCGCCACCCCCTTCCGCGCTGTCATCGATCCCGACCATGACCTGTTTCTCAAGCCAGGAGACATGCCCGAGCGCATCCGGGCATACTGTGCGAAAACCGGGCAGAGCGTGCCTCAGACCAAGGGAGAGATTATCCGCTGCGTGCTACAAAGCATCGCCTTGAAGTATCGGCTGCAGCTAGAGAGGTTGGAGGAGCTGGTCGGGCGTAAACTCGAACCCATACATATCGTCGGAGGTGGCACCCAGAATCGCCTGCTGTCCCAATTCACAGCGCAAGCCACCGGCCGAGTTGTGCTCAGCGGCCCAATAGAAGCCACGGCCATGGGCAATATCTTGATGCAGGCCATGGCCCTCGGACATATCAATTCTCTCTCAGAAGCTCGGGCGATCGTGCGCCACTCAACCGAAGTTCAAGTGTATGAACCGGATGATCGTGCGGGTTGGGACGAAGCGTACGAACGGCTTCGACATCTGATCGTTCAGAGTACGTGATTTTTGCCACGACAAATCCAGATCATTTCAACATCAAAGGAGTATGCGGTGAAATACGTACAACAGAACCACGTCACGCAGTGGTTCTACACATCAGGCAAAAGTTATGATGATCCCTTTAATGAGGTTGAGCTATCCGTGCTGTTCAGGGATGCAGATGGCGAAGAAAAACGGGTCCCTGCCTTTTGGGCTGGCGAACAGACATGGGGTGTTCGCTATGCTTCACCCAACCTGGGCACGCATCACCATCGAAGCATCTGTTCTGATGTGAGCAACGACGCCTTACACGGGCAGGAGGGTATCCTGGAAGTGACGCCATATGAGGGAGTGAATCCCCTGTTTCGGCATGGCAAGCTACGAGTAGCCGCAGATCGCCGCCATCTCGAACACCACGATGGCACACCCTTCTTCTGGCTTGGCGATACCTGGTGGATGGGGTTGTGTCAACGTCTTAAGTGGCCCGGTGGTTTTAGGGAGTTGACGGCCGATCGTGTCGCAAAAGGATTCTCTCTGGTTCAAATCGTGGCCGGACTCTATCCCGATATGGAACCCTTTGATGAGCGTGGGGCTAACGAGGCCGGCTTTCCCTGGGAACCCGATTTTTCGAGGATCAATCCGGCCTACTTTGACATGGCAGACTTACGCATCGCCTACATGGTTCAAAATGGATTGGCGCCATGTGTCGTCGGCTGTTGGGGTTATTTTTTGGATTTCGCCGGCGATGATGTTCTCAGAAAGAATTGGCGTAATTTGGTGGCACGTTGGGGCGCCTATCCGATCGTGTGGTGTGTGGCAGGTGAGGCGTTGATGCTCTACTACGTTGGCGACCAAGGTCCAGATGACGCAGAACAACACATCGAAGCCTTACGATCTCGTTGGAGCGATCTCACCCGCGCCCTTCGCTCGTTCGATCCTTATCATAATCCCATCACCATCCATCCTACGCGTTACGGCCGCGACCAGGTGGATGATCCGGCGATACTGGATTTGGAGATGCTGCAAACCGGCCACAATGGCTATCTCTCTCTGGCCGATACCGTTGACTTCCTTGAAGAGTCCCTGGCCCGAGAACCGACGATGCCTGTGTTTGTCAGTGAAGTCAATTACGAGGGCATCATGGAATCCAGCCGTGAGGAAATGCAGCGCTTCCTGTTCTGGACATGCCTTTTATCGGGCGCCTGTGGCCATACCTACGGGGCCAACGGCCTCTGGCAGGTAAACACACGCGAGCAACCCTACGGGAAATCTCCTCACGGTACATCTTGGGGAGATAGGCCGTGGGACGAGGCCTACCAGCTACCTGGCTCCGGCCAAATTGGGCTGGGCAAGCAACTGCTGGAGCGTTACCCATGGTGGCGTTTTGAAATCCATGCAGAGTGGGTCGAGCCCCATCAGGCCGCAGAAAATCGCCACGCTCCCTATGCTGCTGGGATTCCGGGCGAGGTAAGGGTGATCTTCATCCCGGCCCTGGCCATTTGGTCTGCCTGGAAGGGAGACATGGTGCTAAAAGAACTCGATGCTGGCACGACATATCACGCCTTCTACTTTGACCCCAGGACGGGCACAGAATATGGCATGGGCACGATCACAGCAGACGAGGAAGGCGGGTATACCGTTCCGAAACCTCCGATATTTCAGGATTGGGTATTCGTTTTAGAGGATGCCATTGCCTAAGTAAGCGACACGAAAAATGTAAAACTTGCCCCGCGGAGCCCCACTCCCTAATCGTGCTGAACCCTCTACCTTTGTCGCTCTCAGACATTCGTTAGCTGTACCTCAAGATCGTAACGATCAGCTCGCCAGAGGGAATTAAGGTACTCGACAGGCTGGCCATTTTGGTCGAAGGAGGTGCGATGAAGTACGAAGACCGGATCTCCCACGATGCTCTGCAGCAGGTCAGCTTCCTCTTCAGAGACGACGCGGGCGCGTATGACCTGATTGGCGGTTCTCAGTTCGATGTTGTACTGATCTTTGAGTGCATAATAAAGCGATCCAGTCAGATCGAGTTGGTCTAGCTTCGGGGTGCGCCGGCAGGGCAGATAAGCCCATTGCAGGCTGAGAGGCTCACCATCGGCCAGGCGTAAGCGGTTGACTTCCCAGACCATGTCGCCATCGGCTATCCGTAGTTGTTGTTGCATATGAATAGAAGGGAGAAGGCTGGTGACGCTTAACACTTGCGTGCTCGTTTTCCATCCCCGTGCTTTCATATCCTCGGTGGTAGAGCATAGACGCCGTAGATCCAGTTGCACGCGACGCCTGCTTAAGAAAGTGCCACGGCCCTTCTCCCGGTAGATCAGCCCCTCCCGCTCCAATAGTTCAAGGGCGTGACGCACCGTGCCCCTGGTTACCTGATATGCGGTCGACAATTCGATCTCGGAGGGCAGTGCTATCTCTCGTTGCTCTGAATCTGGGTCAACCCCAATGTCCTCTATCATCTCCCGCAAATCCTGTGCGATTTGGTAGTAGTAGGGTATGGGCAGATCCTTGTTGATTCGACTTGTCCCCAGATGTGTCTCAAAATCCATATTCACGTCCTTAGAAATGTCCACAAGTCTATACAGGTGGTCAACACAGGTGTGATTATAGTTAAGTGTAAGAGATTGTCAAATCACTCCTGCTAAGTGCCACCTTCATCCCCTCTTTGGCCAGTCGTAAGGCAATGCCCTTGCCAATGGCCATCGGCATTGTGTCTCGGTAGCTCTCAATCTCGATGCTGACATGCTGCGAATTTTTATGTTGTGCTCCTACTTGAGTCATACACTAGACTTGTAGGCCAGGAGACCCGTAGATGGGTAGACCGGTAGACCGGGATACGCCGTCAAACCGAATATCGAGGTGGAATCAACCCGGTTTATTGGTTTACTGGTTTACCGCTTTACCGGTTTACCGGATAGTATCGATCGACATTTCCCGCATCGATAAACACATGCTCCATATAAACCGCGGGGGGGACCGGTCTGCCGGCCAAAATGTGTTTGGCCAATTCAATCAGCTTTTCGCCATAGCGGTCGGGCATGAACGCAGTAGAACCGATGATGGCCTTCGTGCGTTTGCGCAATTCACTGCGAATGATGCGATCACAGCCCTGCCCCACTATGGCTATGTTTTCCTCTCGCCCTAGATTGCGTGCCGCTCGCAGCGCGCCATACGCTGCATCGTCGTTAAAGCAGACAACGGCAAAGCGATAGCCACGGGGCAAAGCTTGTAATGTTTCATCGGTTCGGGTCTCACTGATACGGCTGGTGTTGCCGCTATCCAGATAGATTCGTTTGCCCGGGTCCATATCGCCCAGTATTTCCTGTAAACCATCCACCTGGCCGGTCAAGCGCGCTGCCGGTAACGTCCCTACGCGTGGTTCCTCCAAGATAATCAATCGATCGTACTCGCCCGCCCAATGTTCCTGGATCCAATGGCCTAATTCGATCCCGGCAATATGCCCGGAACGATAATTATCGGCGCCGAAGAAGGTGGCGCCAACCATGGGGATATCGACGGCTATCACAGGAATCTCTACCTGTGCGAATTTATTCATGATCAAGCTGTTAATACCTGCGTCAATCTGATACTCGATCACCAGATCGACATCTTTCTCGATCAGATATTCGGCAACGCGCAGAGCTTGCTCCCCGCTCAACTTATTGTCGGCGAGGACCAACTCAATCTGCTCCAACTCTGCCGCCCGCTCTAAGCCTTTTCGCACTTCGACTGAAAAAGAGATGTCGGTCTCCGTAAGGTTGGCGAAGCCAATACGGTAGGCAGGTTTACCGCCATCGCTACGATATGAAGTGACGGTGCGCTCGCCGCAAACTGTGACGATAACGCCCTCTTGTTGAAGCTGGTGAATTGATTCAGACGATGCTTTGCTATCGGTCACCAGATTAGTCAGGGATCCCACCTCAAGGCAGGGGGCAAATCCCACCTTCCCGAATTTGGTAGAATCTATCAGAGCCACGATCTGGCTGGCATTTTCTACCAATGCTATCTTCAATTCTGCTTCGGCCAGATCATACTCGGTCAACCCTTGCTCCAGGGTAAAACCGACACCAGAGACAAAAGCAATCCGTATATGGAGAGATTCCAACATACCGGCGCCGAGCAGGCCGGTCACCGAGTGGGGGTTGGCGCCGATCATTCCACCGACCAGGATGATCGTGTGAGGGGTAGATTCGGCCAACAAAGTTGCTGTTTCCAGGCCATTGGTGATGATGGTCAGTCGCCGGTATTGTTGGAGATAGGGGATCATATGCTGAACCGTGGAACTGGCATCCATGGCAATGGCATCGCCATCCGCAACCATATCCGCAGCCCAACGCGCGATCCGGCGTTTGGCATCGACATTGATGATCGCCTTTTGATCCAGACGAGCGGTGATCAGGGCGGGTGTGTACTCGACAATCGTTGCCCCGCCCCGCACCCGCTTGAGTCGCTGCTCATCCTCCAATGCCGCCAGATCGTTACGAACGGTTCCCTCCGAAACGTCAAACTGTTCGGCGAGCGTGACGACTTTGACAACCGATTGCTTGTCAAGCAAGGTCAGGATGCGCTGTCTCCTTTCAAATGTTGTCATCTTCTCATCCATGTTGGGGCTCCATCATTGATCGTATTTGTCAGATTTCGCAACGGCTATCTAAATGACGTCAACCTTACTTTCACGAATTGGTGTTTGACACACCCTGTATTCTATGTTACTTTAATCAACAAGTTTCGTCAAACATTGACAATCTTCGACAACTTATCCCTGTCGGAACTTTGGCTTTTTCGATTCAAGGATCATTCTCGATTGTTTTATAGGAGGTGGGTACCGGTATAATTTAGTCAAACATGTTTTCGAACATCAGCGTAGTTCTTCTGATCAAGTCCATCCTTGTCGTTAGCTCTTAGGAGGAGCAAATTCCATGAGAAACAAACAGAAGGTCCGATTTGTTGTATTAGCACTCGCCAGCCTCCTGGCGTTGCTCGTCGTTGTAGCTTGTGTGGCACCAGCCCCGGCCCCGGCGCCGGCACAAGTCGTCGTTGAAACCGTTGTCGTCGAGGTAGAGGTCGAGGCGCCTGCGGCCGCCTGCGAAACTAAGCGGGACAGTTACAAAATCGGGTTCGCCAACTTGACCGAAGACATCGTCTTTACTCAGCTTGTACGTGAGAGCATCGAGAGTGAGGCTGAGAAGGCTGGTAACATCGAACTGGTCTTGGCCGACAATAAGCTGGATGGCGCTACCGCTCTCGCCAATGCCGACAACTTCATCCTTCAGGGCGTCGATGGTGTGATCGAATTCCAGACTGATGAGAAGTTCGGCAATGTGATGATGGATAAATTCCGCAAGGAAGGGATCCCCGTCATTGCCATCGACATCCCCATGCCTGGCGCTACATTCTTTGGCGCAGACAACTATGGTGCAGGTTATATGGCCGGCGAGGCTGCAGCGCAGTGGGCCAACGAGAACTGGGATGGCCAGGTAGATGCCCTTCTCATGCTGGAACTGCCACAATCCGGCCCGATTCCTGCCGCCCGTTTGCAGGGTCAGTTAGAAGGCGTGCTAGAGAACCTGTCCGGTGAAGCGCCAGCAGAGGATATGATCTTCCATCTGGACAGCAAGAACACACAGGATGAAGCTTTCCGCGTCGTGGGCGATACCCTCCCCAAGATCCCTGATGCCAGACATGTCATCGCCGTAAACATCAACGAAGGCACAGCCCTTGGTACCATTGCCGCATTCGAAGCTGCCGGTCGCAAAGATGATGTGGTCGTCGTGGCACAAGGCGCCGATCCTTCGGGTCAGGATGAGATCGCAAAAGAAGGCAGCCGCCACCTTGGTTCCACCGGCTACTTCCCCGAGCGCTACGGCGAATGGCTGATCCCCGCCATCATCGATGCCCTCGAGTGCCAACCACTGCCACCGGCCATCTACGTGGATCATGTCTTCATCAATGGCGACAACCTTTGTGAATTCTACCCAGAACACAGTAGTTGCAGCTAAGTCAGGCATGTAGTTTTGCTTATGGGGGGAGGGCTTTACGCCTTCCCCCCGTCAGATCAGGCTGAATTTCGACGACAGCCGATCGTCGCCCGGCCAACGACCAAGCGGCCACCTGATTTTGTCCCAGATTACTTTCAAAACTGGGGCTCTTTCGGAGTTTGCGTGGCTCCCCTTAGAAAGGCGTGTTTCGTCAGCAAAAACATCACGTAATACGCAACACGCAACACGTGTTTTTCTATGACCACACGAAATCCTGTTGAACCAAAACTGGCATGTCATTGGGAGCATAATCCATGACTACACCCACTGCCTCCCCACCTGCAACCCCGCCGAATATGTGGGAACGCCTTCAGGCGGGGGGGGTTCGATTTAACAACGCCGTAAGCCTGCTGGCTATTTATGTAATCATCTGCATTATCTTCGCACTTTCATCCCCCTACTTTTTAACTGTCGAAAACTTCATAAATATCGGGCGGACATTGCCCATTATCGGCATCATTGCCATTGGTGAAACCCTTGTGCTCATTGCCGGTGGCGTCGATCTGTCGGTTGGATCGGTCGCAGCCCTCTCCGGTGTCGTCACAGGTCTATTATGGGAAGCAACAGGCGCTCCGATCGGTGTTGCAGCAGCGGCGGGGTTGGCTGTCGGTGGGCTGGTCGGTTACATCAATGGCGCCCTTGTCACCAAGATGCGCATCAATCCTTTGATCAGCACGCTTGCTACCTTCTCGATCATCCGTGGTCTGGCCTTTGTACTGACCAACGCCCAGATGAATCAGCTTACACATCCGGCTTTTCTCTACTTGGGCCGAGGTAATATCGCCGGCGTTCCCGTTCCCTTCATCTTGATGATCCTGTTTTACATCGTGTTCATCTTTGTTTTGCGAAATATGTCATTTGGACGGGATCTTTATGCGATCGGCGGAAACCCAATGGCGGCTCGTCTGGCCGGCATCACCAGCAATCGCAATCTGATGATCGTGTTTGTCCTCGGTGGCTTTTTAGCGGGTTTTGGGGGCCTGGTACAAGCTTCGCAATTAGCCGCTGGTTCGCCGCAGGCCGCTGTCGGTCTCGAATTCACAGTGATCGCAGCCGTGGTTCTGGGTGGAACCAGTTTAGCGGGGGGAAAGGGTACCTTGATTGGCACCTTGATCGGCGTCGTTATTCTGCGCACGCTGGACAACGGACTCATTTTGATCGGCGTTTCATCTTACTATCAGATCGTCGCACGTGGTGCTGTGCTGATCCTGGCAGTAGGATTTGACCAACTGCGCACCCGCTGGTCGACCAGGCGATAGGAGGCTTATTGAATTATGGCAACACAAAGCGAAGGCCGGCCTATCCTGGAGATGACTGATATCTCCAAAAGCTTTTTCGGTGTCAAGGTGCTGGACGATGTTGCCCTCGACCTCTATCCAGGAGAAGTTCTGGCCCTGGTCGGCGAAAATGGTGCGGGCAAATCTACACTCATCAAGATCCTGAATGGCGACTACCACAAGGACGGTGGCGAGATTGCCATAGAGGGCGAACAGGTTGTTATCGATCGCCCGCGCGATGCCGAGCAGCTGGGCATCCGCATGATCTATCAGGAATTACACCACTGCCATGATCTGTCTGTGATGGAGAACCTCTTGCTGGGCCATCTCCCACGGAAAACAGGAGCAGTGGGCAAATATGTCATCGACTGGAAACAAGCCCGTCGTACCGCAGAACAACAATTGGGTATGCTGGATCTGACGATCGATCCGATGGCACTGATGGGGGATTTGACGGTGGTCGAACGTGAGATCGTCGAGATCGTCAAGGCTGTCTCCTCCAATGCCCGCATCATCGTCATGGATGAACCGACGGCAGCGATGACACCTCATGAAGTCGAAATGCTATTTGAGATCGTGAATACGTTGCGCAGACAGGGTGTGGGTATCATTTACATCTCCCATCGCCTGGATGAGATCTTCCAGATCGCCCAACGGGTAACAGTTTTGCGTGATGGGCAAAAGGTCGGTACCGAGGTAGTCAAGCAGGTCACCAAGGGCGATATCGTGCGCATGGTGGTGGGCCATGAAGTCGAAGAACGGCAAGCTGAAGATCTGCGAGCACACGAACATGGCCGTGATGTCGTGCTGGAAGTGGCGAGCCTAACGCGAACCGGCTCATACGAAGATATCAGCCTGCAAGTGCATGCCGGTGAAATCGTCGGCATCTTTGGGTTGCTTGGCGCCGGCCATTCAGCTCTCACTCGTACTTTGTTTGGCGCCGAACGTGCAGATAGTGGTGAAGTCCGTGTTTCAGGAAAGTCGGTCAGGGAGCATTCCCTCCCTCGCAGTCGACGGGAGGGGCAGAGATTCCCCAATTTGAGAGCATTTCGAACTCATTTTGTACTGAAGTTGGGCAATTATATTCAACTGAGAGCGACGCTTTTGCCCGGATTAACAAAAATTGTAAAATTGGGAGTGCGCTCACCAATCACTTTCCATTCGCCCACCGATGCCCGTAAAGCTGGTGTTGGCCTGGTACCCATCGATCGTAAACAACAGGGCTTGGTACTCACTCAAAACGTACGCGAGAATCTCACGCTCTCCAACTGGGGGGCGGTCTCTCAACTCGGATTCTTTCAACGAAAAGAAGAACGCGCTCACGCACAGAACTGGATCGATAACCTGGGCATCCGCGTCGCCGGGGGTATGGAAGTGGAAACCCGCTACATGAGTGGTGGCAACCAACAGAAAGTGGTGCTTGGCCGCTGGCTTGAAGCCAATGTCAAAGTCCTGCTCATGAACGAACCAACCTGGGGGGTGGACGTGGGAGCACGTTCTGATATCTACGACCAGCTAGAAGCCCTGGCAGACCAGGGGCTGGGCATCCTTATGGTGTCCTCTGATATGGAAGAGGTTTTATCGGTCAGCCATCGCATTATTACCATGTTCCAGGGCAAGATCACAGGCGAGTTCACCGTCAGTGAGGCCTCTCAAGAGTTACTCTTGAACGCGGCTGCCGGAGGTGAAGTATGAGTGAACCTACAGCGGCGGCAACTGCCGTACAGCCACCATCATTCCAAGATCGTCTCAAATCGTCGGTACTGCGTGAGGGCGCGGGGCTGGTGGTTATGTATCTCGTCATCCTCGTGGCGATGAGTTTGCTCTCCCCTTATTTCCTCACAACCCGAAATTTCATCAACCTCCTGCTGGCCAGTTCGACTATGGGCATTATCGCCATGTTCACGACGATGCTCATGGTGGGGGGCGGGCTCGATCTCTCGGTTGGCTCGACCGTGGCACTGGTCGGCGTCATTATCTCGCACTCGCAGTACACACTTGGCATCTGGGGCGCTGTGGCAGTGGGTCTGATCGCGGCCATCATTATCGGTATCACCAATGGTGTGCTTGTCACTCGCGTCGGCATCAATGCCCTGATCACAACCCTGGGTATGTTCTCGGTTGTGCGTGGTCTGGCCTTCGTCTTTTCAGGCGGTCTCACCGAACCGATGCTGGATCCGACATTTGGTGAGTTGGGGCGTGGCTTTGTGGCAGGTATTCCGGTGCCGGTAATCGTTCTCGTCATTGTCACAATTATCTGTGCCATCGTCATGAAATTCATGCGCTACGGCCGGGCGATGTACTCGGTTGGCGGTAATGCGACGGCCAGCCATCTGGCAGGGTTACGCGTCCAGCGTTACCAGATGTTGGCGTACATTCTTTCAGCACTCAGCGCCGGTATTGCCGGTGTATTGCTGACATCACAACTGGGCGCAGGTGCTCCGCAGGCCGCTACCGGTCTGGAGATCAGCGTGATCGCCGCCGTGATTTTGGGCGGAACCAGCCTGGCCGGGGGTAAGGGCACGATTGCCGGGACCCTGATCGGTGTCCTGATTTTGGGCACGCTGACCAATGGCATGATCCTGCTCGGCGTCTCGGCCTACTACCAACAGATCGCCCAGGGCTTCGTCCTGCTGCTGGCGGTCGGCCTCGACCAGCTACGCACCCGCTCGGAGGATTGAGGCGATGACTGCTCCTGCCGCCCTCTCAGACGAAAGCAAATTCCTCATCGACTTCAACGTATGCTCGGTGCCCGCAGCGCTGGGCCTGGATATCCCACCTGTTGCAGCCGCAGCCATGCTGGACATCAGCGAAGGGGATTATGAGAATTACATCCGTGAAGCCGCAGACACTGTGCGTGCATCAGGGCGGCGCCTGCTTGAAAGACCCGAGGTGGCGAATGCTATCGATTCCTGGCAGATTCCGGCCGCTGGCACGGTGCTGGCCGTGGGTGATTCTATAACTACCTATCGCTACAGTTTTGCCCATCTCCTGGCGGCAATGCTGCAAGACCGGCGAGAAGAGGAGGGCATCCGTTTTGTGAATGCCGGCCAGTCGGGCTACACATCCTCACTGGGTCTGGAAACGACTTACTCACAGAATCTTGCGTATCAGCCCGATTGGGTTTTGATCAAATTCGGCGTCAACGATTGCAAACAATTCGGCGGTAAACAGGCACATCCACTCGTCTCTGCTGACGAATATCGGGCGAATATGGCGGCGATTGTAAATGCATATCGACGCTTCAGCAATGCCCAGATCGTGCTGCTCACGCCCACCCCGGTCGTGGAATCGATCACTGATATCAATCCCGATTTGGCAACAATGAGACTGCACTGGCGCAATGCGAACCTCGCAACCTACGCCGAAATCATACGAAACCTGGCTGACAAACAAAACGTACGCTGCGTCGATCTCATGGCCGCCTTCGGCCTCGATCCTGACCCAACCCTGTTCCTGCCCGACGGCCTACATCCTAACCCGGCCGGACATCAGATCATCGCAGAGCATACGTTGTTTGTATTACAAGTGGATAAGTAAATAAGTAGACAGGTAGATAAGTAAAAAGAAGGCACGTTAGAAAAAGCCGACGCTTCAGGCGACCGCACGAATGCGTCCCTACCAAATTATCGAGCGCACACGCCAAACCCCTTGTCTACCTGTTCCTTATCTACTTGTTTCCAGAATAAAAGCTATCAATATACCAACATCAAAACTGGAGATCAAACATGAACTCGCGTGAACGCTTTTTAGAGGTCATGCATTTCAATACCGATGTCCGCTCCATGAAATGGGAATTCGGATTTTGGGGCGAAAACATCAATCAGTGGTATGAGGAGGGCCTTCCCAAGATAATTGGAACCAACCTCCCCACCAACATCACCACGGTGGCGGCCTCCCTCTACACCACGGCCTGGACACACGAGTGGTCGAAAAACAAAACCTATTACGAAAAGTTCCTGCACGAGAGTGAACGTGCCATCGATTTGCCGCCGGGAATTGCCATCTGGGGAGGCCCACTTCCTTGGCCGAGTCAAGGATTCCCGCTGGCCCAGGACGTCATGAATTACTTTGACCTCGACAAGAGCACAGCCATGCTTCCGATCGAACAACTCTTCCATCCCTATTTCGAACCACGGATCCGGGAAGAGGATGACAAATATGTCAGTTACGTCGACATCGACGGAGTGGGGCGAACATTTCATAAAGAAGAAGGGGTTATCCCTACTGCTCGATCCTGGCCCATCGATGGTTGGGATAGCTGGCAACAGATCAAAGAAGAGCGTTTGCGGCTCGACAACATCCGAGACCGATTACCGGACAATTGGGAGTGGTGGGTGGAGGAGTACAAGAATCGGGATTATCCCCTGGCGGTCGGAGGATATCCCAATGGTTTCTTTGGAACACTGGTGCATCTGATAGGCTACGAGAATGTTTTTTACCTTTATTACGATCAGCCCGATCTGGTCAAGGATTTCAACCAGCATTTGACCACGCTATGGATCTCGATCTGGGAGGAAGTTCTGGCAGATGTCGAGGTTGATTGTTGCCATGTTTGGGAAGACATGTCGTCGACCATGGGAACTATGATCTCACCCGCCCACTTCGACGAGTTCATGGCCCCCTACTACCGCCAGATCACTGACTTTCTGACCGGTAAGGGAGTGGAGATCATCCTGGTCGATACCGACGGCAATATCGAGCCTTTGATCCCACAATTCCTGGATGTGGGGGTGACCGGTATGTATCCCATGGAAACGTCGGCCGGTATGGATGTGGTCAGGCTACGCCAGCAATACCCCAGATTTCAGATGATGGGAGGCGTGCCCAAGTATGATATGGCACTGGGCCCGGAACGCATCGAGGAATTCCTGACGCCGGTCAATGAGTTGCTAAAGCATGGCGGCTATGTCCCGCACGGCGACCACTGTATTTCTCCGGGTGTGAGCTGGGAGCAGTTCAAATACTACCGCAATCGCCTGAACGAGATCATTGACAGCAATGGCTCGGTGTAACTACGGTACCGAACCAAGATTTACAGATATCAGGGAGACACATGACCGATTCTATCATCGACGTTAGCCGCGACTTCTTTTTTGAGATATTGCTCCCTATCCTGGAACGGGAATATCCAACCGAGACTTCGCAGACTGCCTTTGGCGTCTTCGGATACGGCTCGGAGGTATTGCGCCTGGATGACGACTACTCCAGTGACCACCACTGGGGATTGCGCATCAATGCCCTCATGCCGGATTATCTTATCAAAGGTAGACGGGAAGAGATCCTGGGGATCATTGAAGAGAAACTGCCGGAGACCTATCGGGGGCATTCGCTACGTGAGGGTTTGTCCGGGGGCAAAGGCCTGGCATTGGTTAGTTTGGAGGCCTTTCTGGCGCAGACCATCGGCATCGATTATCCCCCTAAGAGCTACGAGGAATGGCTCAGTATCCCCGAAGAAGACATCATTCACATCATCAATGGCGAGATTTGGCACGATGAATCGGGTTGCTTTTCGGCCATTCGCAAAGCCTTTCACGATTACTATCCCGAACCGGTGAGGTTACGGCGCATTGCACATTGGTGTCGCAATTACTCGGGCATGGGCAGCTATGCATTACACCGCGCCTTGCTGCGCCACAATGAATACTTCGCCGGCGTCGCCTTCGCCAAATCAATGCGCCTGGGTATCCAACTGTCCTTTTTGCTGGATAAAGAATACTTCACCTACGATAAGTGGATTATGGCCTTTCTGCCGCGCTTACCCAGGCTGGGTGGTGTGATTCTGCCCATCGTCAATGAGGCCGTACGGCTTTCCACATCTTGGGAACGCAAGCTGGAACTGCTGAACGAAATGGCCGATGTATTGGACCAAACCATGGTTAAGGATGGCATCATCAAACCACATCCCACATTCGAAAAATCGGCTACATCCGGCTACCGTATTCTTGAGCATGCCTACGCTGAGATCTTGCAGGGATTGCCGGAAGATATCCGTAGCATCGTGCCGGTTTGGGAGCAGATCTATCTGGAACGGATGCATAGCAATTACGTGGCAGGTCTCGATCTCGCCTATTGGGATGATCTCTTGCTGCTTAAGCCGGAAGAAGGAGGAGCGTGAGCAGCCAGTTTGAGCACAGAGTGGGGGAAAGTATACGATGAGTGGCCAGGTGATTTACCGCCAGATCAACAAAGATTATGCCTATTGGATCGAGAAGCGGCGGGTTGGACAGACCAAGGGAGGTCAGACGGCGGGATTACTCAGTTTTTTAGAAGATGGCGTTGTCCGCCAAAACATCCTCTTCGACTGTGGCCTGGGCACGATGGAAGGGCTTGCGGATTGCTGCGATGATAGTTTTTGGGATGAACCCCTGGCCATTTTCACCACCCATGGCCACGCCGACCATCACCTGGAACTGATGATCCTGGCCGAGATCTATTGCGAACGCCGTGGCCAAACGGCACATGATACCCGCCCACCACTGCCAGTCTATTGCACAGTGGAGACACAGCAACATCTTTTCAACACCCATCGCTGGGGCTACACCGGCGGCGGCACGCTTCATCACCAGCCGATACACTCTGGCTCACCTATCCGATTGGACCCCTTCGCCATCCTCCCCCTTGCCGTCGACCATTTCCCCGGCGCTGTGATCTTCGCCATCACCTTCGGCGCTGAATCCCGGCACAAAATCGTCGTCGGCTGGGACACGACCACGCTACCGCTCAGTGACGACGAAATCGACATCCTTTCTCACCCCTCGCTGGCCTTGCTCGAAGGTACAACCTGGACGAAAACCGCCATTCCCACCGGCCATTCCAGCATCACCGAGTTGGTGGAAACCGGCTTTCTCGAGCGCCTTGAATTGGAGTTTGATCCACGTGCTCAGAAATATGGCGCTTCTCTCGTACATTACAGCGGCCTGGAAGACCCAGAGGGCATGATCTCGGACGCGGCGCTGCGGGCAAGGATAATCCATACTTATCCCCACCTGGCTGCGGTGCTGCACGTCGCAGAGCGGGGTCAGACCTGGACATTTGATCTCTAGCCACACCCTTCGCCAGCAAAGACAATTACCCATTTCATTATTAGTGGTTCCGGTCGATTTCAATCCCACCCAAAATCAGTGCAATTGGCACATCACTTCTTCGATCGCCTGCGACATGAGCTGGTCACGGGCATCAAGCGCTATCTGGATGCAGTGGGTGAGTACATCGATGTGTTTATGTTCGCCGACGATATCGGGCACCAGCGCGGGCCGATGATGAAACTGGATATCTACCGTGAATTCGTGCTGCCCGGCCACAAAGCGATGTTCGCAGCTGTACGGGAGAACAGTGATGCGGCTGTGTTCTACCACACCGATGGCAGCATCATCCCCCTGCTACCCGGCCTGATCGACGCCGGCATGAACTGCTTCAACACCGTGCAGACCGGCGCCAGAAACATGGATGCGGCCGAGTTAAAACGCCGCTTCGGCAAAGATATCACCTTCTGGGGCGGCGGAGTGGACACGCACCGCATCTTACCCTTCGGCACACCCGAGCAGGTGCGAGAAGATGTGCGCCGCCGCATTCAGATGTTCGGGCCGGGCGGCGGTTATGTGTTCGCCTCCATCCACAATATCCTGGGCGATGTCCCTCCCGAGAATATCCTGGCGGCGGTGGATGCTGTGGTGAAATTCGGACAGTATCCCCTTGCCGGTAGTGAAGCCGAGCGCGATGGACTGGCGGAGCGGCTCACTGCAGCCAATTATTGGATCAAACCTATGGAGGCGTTGAAGCGTGGGGATTAGAGGTCAGAAGTCGGAGGTCGGACAACTGCAACCAACCCTCATCTACATCGTGCTGAACACGCTCTTCAAGCAGATCTGCAACGGGATCCATACCCTCCTCTAGCCATTCCCGAACCACGCCTGCGGCCTGACGCGCAAGATCGCTCCGCCTGGAGTGATAAGCAGATTGTTTTCACCTCATAAACGCTATACAGGGTTACTGCGCAAAATGTGCGCTGTGAGCGTTAATTGTCCAGTTACAGTAACAGTTAAGGTATCTTCTCAATAATCTGGGGCAGACGCGCCCCGTCCACGTAGGTGGACGTTCGGCTGCAAGCCCCCAGAGCCCGAATTCATTCGGTGAGTGTAGCGCACCCCGAAAGATTGAGAAGATACCAGTTAAGTATCAACCGTTCACAATTAATTATTCCTCCACTTCGTTTTTCTATGACCACCCCAACCTTACAGGCGAGGTTTTATAAACACGTTGACTAAGATCAGAGCACGTGGGCACGCCAATAACTCATCTAGGACACACCCTAATGATATTGTTTGCTAGACGTCGATTCCTAGCAGCACCAATGGCACAGCAGGCACGCCCCTTCCTTGTCGGATTACATTGTATAACTCGCCTTCGTAGTAGGCGATTCCCGAACTCATCTGTGATTGCAGCGATTTCATGGGCAGAATTTCAATACCTACATCAATTTGATCGCCAATGTAAAAAGCAATGTGTTTGACAAAGAGATCATAGGCGACAAACGCGTATTTTCCCAACTGAACTTCAATTGCGACTCGCTCCTTTACAAAGTCGGTCTGATTGTAGCTATAGATAGGTGTGTCGCCAGCAGCTTCGATTTCTTGTTTTTGCTTTTCAGGAGTTAATGTGAGTGTTTTTCGAATCAACTTTTCGTCTTTAGTTACCCAATAACTGACTCTGCTTTCCTCCCAGTCTATCAATGAAAGCAGACTCTTGAACGCTTTGTTCATATCTACGGGACTATAGAGCAACTGACCCTTCTTACGTTTTTCTTTTGAGACTTTATTCCGACATGCTTCACCATCAATTGCCGAGATTACATCCTGTATTTCTCCCCACAGATGAGGTTTGTGAACTAAAAGAAACTCGAGGCCATTGAGGTGAGAGTAAGTCTCGATAATGTTCATCACAATGCTCGCATTCGTTGTACACTATTCATGGGGTTCCGCATCAATTTCATCGCTTGACCATGAAGGGTCGCGTTCCAATAGACGTTTTGTAACCCAATCATCTGGGTATTGTGAGATTTTTTCGCGTCCGGTTGGTTGGTATACGGGTTTGCCCAATGGTCTCATCCTGAGGTCCCCACTATAGTAGCTTTGGACACGTAGTTTAGCAATTTCAATATATTCATCTTCCTTATCACAGCCCATTGCTTTTCGGCCCCTTTTGATGGCAGCAATAAGTGTTGTGCCAACTCCTGCATAAGGATCCAGCACCCAGTCAGTTTCATTGCTCAGCGCCAGTACACACCTTTCGGCTAGCTCGATAGGGAATTGTGCAGGGTGCATGGTTTTTTCGGCATGATTTGACTTAACATTCGGAATATCCCACAATCCACTCTCCCATTCTTCCTCCATTAGTAACCAGATGTCTGAAGGGTTTTTCCCTTTCGGGTTTCCTGAAAGCTGTCCCCGTTTTTCACCTTTGTAATGGCGCTTGCCAGGATATTTTGACGGCACGCGTACAGCATCGAGGTTAAACGTATATTCATCTCCTTTGGTGAACCAAAGCAAGGTCTCATACCTACCCGAAAATCGTTTCTTTGCGTGCAGGCCATGCCCAAAATGCCACACAACTCTGTTGCGTAATTTCATTCCCAACGATTTGAAAATTGAATAATAGAATATGTCTAATGGGTAAATCTCACCTCGCTCAACATAGTTTCCGACCTGCCAACAGATACTGCCGTCGGGCGAGAGAACTCGGTATAACTCCTTAATTACGACTTCCTGCTCATCTAAATACTGTTCAATTCCTACACGTGTTTCGTATTCTTTGCCAATATTATAAGGTGGCGAGGTGACAATCAACTTTATGGTTTCATTTGGAAGTGTTCTTAAGAAGTCTAGTACGTCACCGTGATGAAGGACAAGCTGTGACCGACTATCGTACTCATTGTCCATCTGAATCGATTCTCCAAACAGCGTTTCAAAAGAAGGCATTGAAATGTCCTCGCAAAAAGTGAACTGATGGTTCCTGGCACAATGATAGCACAGATGTTTTATAAGCGGAAGCATGTCAAGAATGGAGATGGCTAAAACAAATTTAGATTATGGTTGTCTGTCCCTCAATGTAAACTCATCATATGCTTCGGGCATGTCGATCCCAAATCGATGGCAAAGCAACTTGACATCGTGATAGTCGTTTTCGTTCAGTTGATAGCCGGTATGGAATTTCACCATCCACTCTGGCGTTATGCACTTAACTGAAACCCCGGCAACAGAGCCAGTTCCATGCAATGAATCATACGGATACTCTACGCCAAATACAATTTTACCAGATGCATCGAACGTGTATGAATGGATATCTACCAAGTGTCCTTGATCGTCGCCCAGAACGAAGTTACATTCTCTGGTGTCGTCACGCGGTACATCTTGATAGCCTCTTGCCTCAAGCAATTCTCGAATTTTGGGTACGTCTTTATGCTCTACTGCAACATCCAAATCTTCATGAGCCCGAGTCTGTTCTCCGAGTAAGGCATCAACACCCCACCCGCCATCGATGATCACATCAATATCATGTTGATTGAGAAGTTTCACGATCTCGACGACATCATTTGCTGTCATTTCGGGATTTTCTTTTCGCATTCTATGGCTTGCTTATTCCAAAAGATATCGCTGGATAATCTGCTCGAGCACTCAACCATTGTATATGTCACCCGCCAAACACCTCTTCCAGCGCCTCGCGCATGACGTCAGTCGGGGCGTCGACGCCCGTCCACATCCTGAAGGCGATGGCGCCCTGCCCCACCAGCATTCCCAGCCCGTCCAGAGTCCTGGCGCCGTGCGCTGCGGCGGCCTGGAGGAAGGCAGTGTGCGGTGGGTTCGGGATCACATCGCAGACGAGTAGCTCGGGGCTGATCGAGTTCAGGTCGATGGCCGGGATAGCCTCCACGTCCGGGAATAGGCCGATGGAAGTGGCATTGGCGAGGATGTCGGCGCCATCAGGAACGCTGTAATCTCCCTGCCAGTGCTCGAATTCCGCCTGCGTTGGGGTCTTCTCGTTGAGCAATTCCACCAGCGACAAACCTCTTTCAGGTGTACGATTGGCGATGGTGATGTGGCTTGCCCCGGCCAGAGCCATCTCCACAGCCATGGCCCGTGCCGCACCACCGGCGCCCAGGAAGACCACACGTTTTCCCGCAGGATCCATGCCGGCATCTTCTCGAAGCGATTGCACGAATCCCTTACCATCGGTGTTGTTCCCCACCAGTTTGCCATGTTCGACCACAACGGTATTGACAGCACCCATCAACTCCGCTTCGGGTGAAAGTGCATCCAGCAGGGGGATGATGGCGATTTTGTGAGGGATGGTGAGATTGATGCCGCGCATGTTGAAGGCGCGCAGACCGGCCACGGCATCGGCCAGTTGCTCCGGCCTGACCTCGATGTTAAGATAGCGCCAGTTGAGCCCTTTGGCACGAAAAGCCGCTTCCTGCATGACGATGGTGGGGTTCTCGGCCACGGGGTAGCCGAAGACGCCGACCAGATCGGACAGATACGAGGGAGGGGTATCGTTCATGATTTGTTGCTCCTTGTCAGTTGGTTTCGCTGATTGACCATCCACCACAGCTGCGCCCACTCATTGCCGCCTACGTTTTCCTGTGGCGCACCAGGTGTGCTGCGCCCATTGCGGACGTACGCCGTAAGCAAAGCTTTCAAACGCTCGACCACATCCGCATGTTGTTCGCTTAGATTCACCCGCTCTCCAATGTCTGCCTCGAGGTCATATAGCTGAAGCGGCGGCATCCCCTCGCTCTCTTCGCCCGGCCGGGGATAACTCCAACCGCCGGAGCCCGGGCACATTTCCAGTTTCCAGCGTCCTTGGCGAATAGACAACGAGCCGTCGTAGGAGCTATGGATGGTCGCTTCTCGCAATGGCGAATCCAACGCCTGACCTGACCAGATCGGCAGGTTACTAACGCTATCTTCACCCGCATCTGAGGGTAGCGATTCGCCGAGGATGTCGGTGCAGGTTGCCAACAGATCGGCCAGACAGACGATTTCGTCGCTGATTCCTCCGGCTTTGATCTGTTGGGGCCAGCGAACAAGGAGGGGGATACGGTGGCCGCCTTCGTAAATATCTGCCTTGTATCCCCGGAATACATAACAGGGTTTGTGTCCGAATGCTTCCAGTTCTACCAAATCCGCCGTGGGAGAACAACCGTTGTCTGAGGTGAAGATAAGGATCGTGTTGTCGACGATGTCATTGTCCTCAAGCGCTTGCATGATCTGGCCAACCACTGCGTCGATCTGCAGGCAGAAATCGCCATAGGCGTTCGTGCCCGATCTTCCCTGGAACTCCACTGTGGGCAGAATGGGTGTATGGGGAGCAGATAAGGGGAAGTAGAGAAAGAAGGGGGCATCTTCTTGGGCTTTTGCATCGATATATTCCACGGCTTTATCCGTTAGTTTGGGCAAGACCTCTTCATGCTCAAAATCAGGCGCGATAGGGCCCGGTCGCCAGAATCCCATACCCCAGTTGCCCAGCGTAAATTGATCAGGCGTGGCAGTCACTTTATCGTTCTCGACATAGACATAGGGCGCCATATCCAATGACCCGCTGAAACCGAAAAAATAATCGAATCCAACATCCGTCGGCCCGCCCCGGATGGGCCGAGTGTAATCGATATCATCTTCATCATCACTATACCTGGCCCAATGCCAGCCGAGATGCCATTTACCCACACATGCAGTGCTGTAACCGTGCGCCTTGAGAAATGAGGGCACAGTCATCCTTCCTCGCTCGATGATAGGTTCATCATAGCCCCAGATCACCCCCTCCTTTAAAATCGACCGCCAATTGTAACGCCCGGTGAGGATGCTGTAGCGCGAGGGAGTGCAGACGGCTGAACTGGCATGCGCATCACGAAAGATCATCCCTGTCTGGGCCAGGCGATCAAGATGGGTGGTCTTGATTTTGGAATCTTCATTCAGAGAGGAGACATCGCCATAACCCATGTCATCGGCTAAAATATAGATGATATTTGGTTTTTCTGTGTGTATTCCCATATCGACCTTCTTAGTACAGTTTGTGAGTCGGGATCAAGGGGCAGTTTCAGCGGGCGACCGCCATTGGTCTTGGCTAGCTGTTGGTACGGTTGTTTCATGTGCGGTCTCCTGCAGAACGCACTTAAACAGTTTTACCACGTCAGGTGAAAAATGTGAATTCACCGATGCCGCCATACATGCGTTGCAGTCATGTCGTTTTTTTGAGCGGCGATATGAATGTCGCGGTACATTTTCTGGTGATGGTTACATATTAACTGATAGGACACCATTCAGTATTGCAATAGAAGATGTACAATTTCTGTATTAGTCAAGCGCATGTTACACATCGGCTGAGGAATGAACTACCCTAGTATCAGACATTTTCGCGGGTGAAACCCCGTCGTTCGGCGAAATCCACTCCGAA
>JAAENG010000274.1 GCA_024224665.1 Chloroflexota bacterium
CGGGAATTCATCCCGGTGCGGGCCTCGCAAACGCATAGGCTACATTACTGAGTTATTTTCTTAACTTTCATCCAGTATCTGCTCCCAACCATCTGCACAAACATCAACCCATGTTTACAAAATCTGCACATTTCTACGACGCCATCTACGGTTTCAAAGACTATGAGGGCGAATCTAAACAACTGCACGCTCTCATCCAGCAACATAAACACTCAAATGGATCTACGCTGCTCGATGTAGCTTGCGGCACGGGCGGCCATATCCCATTTCTTGGCGTACATTACCAGGTTCAGGGATTGGACCTGGATGATGAATTGCTGGCCGTCGCCCGCGCCCGCCATCCTGACATACTGTTTCACCAGGGGGATATGGCCGACTTCGAATTGGCAGAGCGGTTCGACGTCATCACCTGCCTGTTCAGCGCCATCGGTTATGTGAAGACAGAAGAACGGCTCCGGCAAGCTATCCAGACCATGTCCGACCACCTTAGCCCCGGGGGTGTACTGATTGTCGAGCCCTGGTTTAGCCCTGATGTTTGGGTCGTCGGCCGCCCGCATATGCTCAACATCGACGAACCAGATCTTAAGATCACGCGCATGAATGTCAGTGAACGCGAAGGGGATCTCGCCGTCATCGAATTTCATTATCTGGTTGGAACTGCAGAGGGTATCGACTATTTTAGCGAGCGCCACGAGTTGGCCCTTTTTCATTCGAACAGCTATATCGGCGCTTTCGAAGCCGCCTACCTGCAGACCTATCATGATCCAGAAGGATTGATGGGTCGTGGCCTGTTTGTGGGTGTCAAATCCTTGGTGTAGGCAACACTGTCAATTTTGTGAGCAGCACTACAGCGTCATTGTAGTAAGATCAGGGCCCTGATTGCGCATCTGAAGAATGCACGTCTTGACAAGAGCTTGTTGCATCGCTAGGATGGGAGCGGCTCTACAATACCCGTGCCACTATTAGTACATTTTCCCTCGCAAAGCTCGACCAGACACCTCTGGATAGCATATAAATCAAGGAGCGAATTCATGAGCATCCCAATTGCCGTATCCGATCAAGACTTTCAGGAACAAGTTCTCGACAGTGCCGTACCGGTCATCACCGACTTCTGGGCCGTATGGTGTGGCCCTTGCAAGATGATCGCACCTGTGCTGGAAGAGATCGCCGTCGAATACGATGGCCAACTTCAGATCGCCAAGCTAGATGTTGATCATAACCCCAACACGGCTATGAGCTATGGTGTTATGAGTATCCCCACCCTGATCGTCTTCAAAGATGGCCAACCGGTAGAACGCATTGTAGGTTTCATGCCCAAGGAGCGCTTGCTTAGCAAGATCACGCCTCACCTGGCCGCAGAAGCCGTCTAAAACCGACACATTCCCAGTCTGCCATAGTTGGCGGGCCATGAAATGGACCTCCAGAGGCGAAATCGCTTGTTTTCGCTGGTGGAGGTCTTTTTTTGGACTAGATGGAAATCACTTCGATAACAGGGGTATTATTCCGAAATGACGATGGCGATAGACCACGGACGATAGCGAATCTCACTTTGACATCCGTTTAATTCCGCGGCAGCGATCTCAACAGGTAAAAAATCAGCGCACAAGCGACAACCAGGCCCAGATGCACCAATAAGGCGATGCCTAGTCCATAAGCGTAGGCCTCGAATCCTTGCTGAAGTGTTGTTGTCCAGCTCTCAGGCAGCGCCGGCAGGATGCCCAATACATATAGAGGTAACAGTATCAGCCCCATATAAAGGAGGGTTCGCTGTATTGGAGCCCTGTCGCTATCACTAAGGAACATGGCATCGCTGACCGTAAACAGCAGGTACAGTGCCAAAAAGACATCGGTTTTCTGCAGGCTCGCTCGCAGAGTTGCCAACACCCCGGCCATATAACCTGCTTCTACCGACCTGCTGAACCCCTCGATGTCGACCAGACTAAAGCTCAGCCAGACCGTAAGAATACTGCCGACGACCAGGGGCGCCAAGCCTATCAAAGTATGTTGTAACAGACTGCCGCCACGAATCTCCACGAATCCCAGGCGAATCGTCCCATCCCGTTGCAATTTGGGCATGATATTCACATGCCCGGTACGAACACCCACCAATTTGGCCATCAGCCAATGGCTGAGTTCATGTATAACTGTACCGGGCAGAATGAATATAGCGTAAAGCGATGCCGCAGCGGTTGGATTGTTGGCGAGCAAGATCACCGAACCGGTGAAATAGTAGGCGAGCCGGCGGCTCGCCCACCACAGTGCCACCAGAAGGGCGATGCTCCAGAGCAGGGAGGCCCATACATCAAGCATGGGAGTCAGCTACCTAGAGCACCCGCTGTTTCCTCGATCATTTTCACAAAAGAATCGGCCTTGAGGGAAGCTCCCCCAACCAGAGCGCCATCGATATCAGGCTGCAGCATGAAACTGGCGATATTCTCTGGTTTGGCGCTGCCACCGTATTGGATACGTACAGATTGGGCGGTGGCCTCGTCGTAAAGATCGGCAACCACACCGCGAATACTAATGCCTATAGTGCGATTGGCATCTACTGGTGTGGCAGTAAGACCGGTGCCAATCGCCCATATCGGCTCGTAGGCGATTACAAGATTGGCTACCTGCTCGGCTGTAAGACCGTCCAGGGAACCTTCGATCTGGCCACGGACAAAACTCTCGGTCTCACCCGCTTGATTCTGTTCCAGGCTCTCGCCAACACAAATGATGGGTGTGATGCCATGGGCGATCAGTGCTTTTGCTTTTTTGTTAACCCATTCATCACTTTCTCCAAAAACTTGGCGACGCTCAGAGTGGCCGATGATGCAATAGCTGACGAGACCTTCGATCATATCGGGTGCGGTCTCACCGGTGTAAGCGCCACTCTCTTCAAAATAGACATTCTGAGCGCCAACACCAACGTTGCTGGTGGCCAAGCTATCGGACACGGCAGAGAGGGTGATGAAGGGGGGGCAGACGACTGTTTCGACACTGTCGATATCGCGCACGCCCGCGCGGATGCTCCGCACGAGTTCGAGCGCATCATCGATGGTCTTATTCATTTTCCAATTACCGGCAATGATAGGTTTTCTAGACATGGTTATTATCCGGGGAGAATAGTGTATTCGGGGTATCTTCTCAATAATCTGGGGCAGACGCGCCCCGTCCACGTAGGTGGACGTTCGGCTGCAAGCCCCCAGAGCCCGAATTCATTCGGTGAGTGTAGCGCACCCCGAAAGATTGAGAAGATACTATTCGGGGTTATGTAGGGTCAATGGTGAAGATAGGGTGTATAGCGTTGGGGGAGAGTGGAGATTCAGTAGATCCAATTTGTAAACCAGGTACCAGTAGACCTGTAGACCTGGATCTGCCGTCAAGACGAACACAGAGGTGCAATCTGCCCGGAATACTGGTATTCCCGTTTTCCGGTATTCAGTTTTTCGGGTTTACGACACGATATCGGTTCTCATTCTCTAATCACCAATCTCCCCTTCTTTTTGCGGTGGATCGACAACCTCTCCACCGATCGCTTGTATATCAAGAAGACGTTTGTTTTTATCGAAAGTGAGCGCCAGTTCAACACGTTGGAAGCACCTGTTTGCGCCATCGCCGACCAGTGTTTTGCGCGTTACAAACTGGCCAGAAGCGTAATCCTGGCTCAGATCATTCTGTAAGTCAACGCGCGAGGAGAGGATGTCGCCACAGCGTTTACAGCGAACATAAACCCAATGGCTGCGAGTATCAAAATTCGATGAATCCTCAGGGGCGATTATCTTGCTCAGTTTCGACCAAAAACTCATGCTTCGTCCAATACATCTATGCCGGGAAGAAGTTTGCCCTCGAGGTAGGTAAGGGAGGCTCCCCCACCCGTTGAGACATGGCTGACCTGTCCTGTCAAACCTGCCTGCATGATGGCTGCGGCTGAATCACCGCCGCCGACTATGGTAACGGCATCGTCCAATCCTGCCAATGTTTCGGCCACAGCGAATGTGCCCGTTGCGAATTGGGAAAATTCGAAAACCCCCATTGGGCCATTCCATACCACCGTCCTCGCCTCGCTCAGTACGTCTTGAAACGCTGCAACAGAGGCCGGGCCGATGTCTAGCATCATGCGATCAGCAGGGATATCGTCCACAGAGACGATAGCTGCATCGGCATTGGCAGCGAATTCAGAGGCAACGACGGCATCTGTGGGCAGGTGAAGGCTGTCTCCCGCTTTGTCTAACAAAGTCCGAGCTGTATCCAAGGCATCGCTTTCAACCAGGGACGTGCCCATCTCCTTGCCCTGTGCGGCGAGGAAGGTGTTTGCCATGCCGCCACCCATGAGCAAGCCATCGACTTTGGCCAACAAGTTGCTGATGACTCCGATCTTGTCGGAGACCTTAGCGCCGCCCAGGATGGCGATAAAGGGGCGTCTGGGATCGGCTACGGCACTGCCCAGATATTCGATCTCTTTCTCGACCAGAAAGCCTGCAACGACCGGCCCACCTTTTGCGCGCACAGCCTGCGCTACCGCGTACATAGAAGCATGTGCACGATGGCATGTGCCGAAGGCGTCGTTGACATAGGCATCACCATAGGTGGCAACGGCAGCGGCGAACTCGGCATCCCCCTTCTTTTCGCCAGGATCGAAGCGCAGATTTTCGAGCAAAACCACATTGCCGGGTTCATCAGCGGACATGGCCCCCACCAAGATATCGACATTGGGGCCGGTCACGTCACTGGCCATACGCAGGCGATAGTCGGGGAGCAGTGTTTGCAGGTGATGGGCGACCGGCGCCAGACTAAACTTGGGATCAGGTTTGCCTTTGGGACGGCCCAAGTGAGACATCAGCACGAGATTGGCGCCACGCTCGAGCAAGTATTGCAGGGTGGGCAGTGCCGCCCGTACCCGCGTATCATCGCTGATCTGGCAGTGTTCGTCTAGCGGGACGTTGAAGTCCACACGTACGAGCACGCGCATCCCTTTCGGATCAAAATCTCGTATGGTTTTCTTGTTCATAATCAACTTCTCTGAGTCGTCATGGTTTTTGTAAATAAAAAGTGGTCGGGCGAGCGGTGCTCGAGCGAGCTACTCCGCACACCCGACCACCCTTTTTGGAGAGTGATCAGTGGTCGGCCAATGTCGTTAAGTTAAGGTGCATTGCACTCGTATAGGCAGCCAAACGCTGGAGTTTTCCAACCATTTCCGCCGCAAAACCAGGCAGAGAGTGCATTGCACCTGGGTTGATTAGAAAAACGATGGGGTACTGGCTACTGTTGACTACGCTTTGCTCTACAGACCTTTCTCGTTGATGAAGTTCAAGAGATCGGCAACACGAACCGAGTAGGCCCATTCGTTGTCGTACCAGGTAACGACTTTGGCCAGATCGCCATCGAGAACCTGCGTGGAGCCGGCATCGACGATGGAGGAGCGGGGATCACCCTTGAAGTCCATGCTGACCAGGGGCTCGTCGCAGACGCCGAGAATTCCCTGCATGGGGCCGGCAGCGGCTTCACGGAATTTCTCGAGCAGTTCTTCAGTAGTCGTAGGTTTTTCGAGAGCGGCGGTAAAGTCGACGATGGACACAGTCGGTGTGGGAACGCGCATCGCCATGCCGTCGAATTTGCCTTTGAGGTTTGGCAGGACCAAGCCCACAGCGCGGGCGGCGCCAGTGCTGGTAGGGATGATGTTCAATCCGGCAGCGCGGGCGCGGCGCAAGTCTTTATGCGCCAGATCCAGAATCTGCTGGTCGTTGGTGTATGCGTGCACTGTTGTCATCAGGCCCTTGACGATGCCGTAGTTGTCGTCCACAACCTTGGCTGGGGGAGCAAGACAGTTGGTGGTGCATGAGGCATTGGAGATGATCTTGTGTGCGGCTGCATCGTAGTCATCATCATTGACGCCCAGCACGATGGTCAGATCAGGATCAGGCGCCGGAGCTGAGATGATAACTTTCTTTGCGCCACCCTGCAGATGCAAAGAGGCCTGATCATGTTTGCGGAAAAGGCCGGTGGACTCAAGCACGACGTCGACGCCCTCATCGCCCCAGGGCAGATCGGCGGGATTGCGTTCGGAAAAGACCTTGATTCGTTCGCCATTGACTATGAGGTCGTTGCCGTCGACACTGATATCGGCATCGTAGCGGCCGTAGTTCGAATCGTATTTAAGCAGATGTGCATTGACATCTGTGGGAACAAGATCATTGACGGCGACGACTTCGACGATGCCATCATATTTTTCCTCGACTGCTTTGAAGACCTGGCGACCGATACGGCCGAAGCCATTGATACCTACGCGTAAAGCCATGGTAATACTCCTTATTGGTATAAATTATTGATTAGGACTTATGCAGTTTGTATAAACTCTGCCACGAATTAATGGATCTCCATGAAAAGTAAAGACGAGAATTCGTGAATGTTGCATAACGTTATGGCAAAAGCATTCATCCTGTTGGGAATGCTGTGGGAGATAGCCCGTTCGGCAGGATACAAGACATGAAGAGATCACGCAAATGAGACGCTATATCCCTACATCAAGTATCACACAAAAGGGTGTTCTTGAGTATGAGATTGGTCATATTCAGGCTATTTTGCTAGACAAATTCACACGATTTACATAAATCCGTGGACGATGCAGTCCCGTTCAATGAGTTCACCCCCACGATAAACGCTCCCCTTGCAGGTCGCTCACTTTTCCAGCAGTTGGATCAGTGTCTGTCCCATGCCTTCGGGGTTGTGCCGCCAGGGGTGTTCGGGATCGCGCAAGTCGGCGGAGATCAAGCGAAAGCCACTGACATGCTGGTCTGGCAATCGCACCCATTCTGATTGACCGCCAGGAGGGGGTGGGCCATCGAAGGAGTTATTGGCCAGTATATACTCGAACGCGCCTCCACCAACATGTCGATCCAACGCACGTACATGATCTTCGACATCGTAGGTTGTGGTCTCGCCTGGCTGGGTGGCGATATTGCAGACGTAAACTTTGACAGCTCTTGAAGATCGCACGGCCTCGATGATCTCGGGCACCAGTAAATTGGGCATGACGCTGGTAAAAAGGCTGCCCGGTCCGGCCACGATCATATCTGCTTTAAGGATGGCGCGAATCGCTTCAGGATAGGCACGCGGTGTGTCCGGCTCCAGAAAGACATGGTGGATTCGTTTACCTGCGCCCAATTTGGGGATGAGCGATTCGCCTCGGATACGTTCGAAACGACCCTCTTCATCTTCTACGTCTGCCAACAGCTGCACCAGCTCAAGTGTAGAAGGAAGTACCCGGCCCCGTACTGCCAGTACCCGGCTAGACTCGAGCAAACCTTGCTCGAATGACCCGGTGACCCCGGCCATGGCTGCCAAATAGAGATTGCCAAATGCGTGTCCTTCCAGACCTGAGCCAGAGACAAAGCGGTATTGGAAGAGCCGGGTCGTAGTGTTTTCAGCTTCTGACAGGGCGGCGATGTTATTGCGAAAGTCCCCTGGTGGCAGGAGGCCCATCTCTGAGCGTAATCGACCTGAACTGCCGCCGTCGTCTGCGACGGTGACTATGGCGGTGATGTTATGTGTGTAGGGTTTAAGGCCGCGTAGCACCGAAGGCATACCCGTTCCCCCACCGATGCACACGATCCTCGGGCCTCGTTGCCGCCGGCGATGGCGATAGAGTTGTTTGGCGACATCATCATCAGGTTGGGTAAAAGGTTCCAGCAATGATCTATTGAGCTCGATGAACCCCCACACGGTGATGGCGATACCGATAATGCCGAGTAATAGTGCCCGTACTGGTCTTGACAGAAACTGCAGCGAGATCCAATAGATAAAGGTCGGGTAAGTACCTGTCATGTAGACACTGCGCAGCAGATAAGCCAGGCCCAGGCTGATGATCGTGATACCGATAATCAGGATGATCAGCCAACGCTTGATATGTAGCCCGGGGATGAGCCAGGTTCTGATAGAGCGGTATTGCCGAAACCGATGCATAATTATCTCTCAAGTACAGCAGGAATGCGCTGTGATTATAGCGCTCTGTAAGCCTCCCTGCACACGAGGGAGTTCAGCAGGCGATTGCGCGTGCTCTCTTTTAGACTTGCGCAGACAGCTGACCATAAATTGAGGTGGGATAAGAGGGAAGACATGGCTGCGGGTGGGCGGGTGAGCGAGTAGGTAATTATGGTAATTTACTTCAGAGTAAGGCGGAGGTCAAGATAGTTTTAAAAAGTTTCGACGTTTATACTCCGAACGGATAACTGTGCTTGAAACATCAAGCTATTATCTGGCATACTGTTTGAGTAAAATGCAAATCAACAAAGCCAATTGTCTGCAGTAAGGTTGTCTGCAGACGTGGCAGAGTGGAAAAAGGTGCTCTCAATCATGCCCATTTATGAATATCGCTGCCCGGACTGCGAAGAAGTTTACTCTCATCTTTGGCGCACAATGAAAGCCGCTGAGGAGAACGATGTGCCGGTATGCCCGAACTGTGGTGCTGAACACGGCCAACGGGTTGTCTCTCAAGTGGCGGTGTTAGGTGGGCTTGGTGGCCTGACGCCCAACGAGCAATCGCAAGAGCGGGCAGAGGATGAGCGTATGGCATCGTTTACACCCAAGGCCCATATTGATAAATTGCGCAGCGGTAAAAACCCTAAAGAGTAGGCGCTTACGAAAAATGTTCGACAACTTTTTGTCGATGTTTGTGGCAAGCGGCACGTAGCAAGTGGCAAGTTCAACACTTGACGAAAAGACTATATCGCTATCATCACGACTCAACAAGCTGATGGGCATGTGGGTGTTTTGGGCGTTTTAGCGGATCGAAAGAAGGAACTCACGGCTCTCTTCGAGATGCAGTTGACAAAAGAAGAAGGCAAAAAACGTTTGCTTACGTGGCGGGATAAAGTCCGCCGCAGTGGCCTACCTTGCTTCGATAAATTCCTGACGACGCTCGACAATTGGCTGGACAAAATCGCTAACTATTTTACTAGTCGCCTCAGCAGCGGGTTCGTCGAAGGCCTGAACAATAAAATCAAAACACTGAAGCGGCGCAGTTACGGCATCCTTCGAACCGAAACTTGGTTCCAGCGCCTCTATCTGGATCTGGGAGGCTACCGTCTCTTTGCCTAAATCTGAACACACTATATATGGGCCTGTCACGCGAAATCCCAAAGAGCCTGTCTATTTCAACTATCATTTGATCCAGATTATAATCTGAGCAGTATCTGAATTTGACCCACCCTTGCATTGTCGGGATGAAGGTGAAGATAATGCACCTGCAAGCCTTCATTCTCTACCTCTGATTCCACCCTCTCTGCTAGCATCTATTATGAACAAGATCTTGGTCTACATGGAATACACTATCTTTCGGGTTAGGCAATCTTTTGTTACGTCTCTACTTATCGGATTTGTATTGCTGATGTCAGCGTGCAGTGGTTCTGTCGTGCAACCAATTCCGACAACAGTCGCATTGGAGCAGCCTGACACATCGGTTTCTGAGCCAACCTCTGTCAGCCCCACACCAGAACCAACACAGATTAGCACGCCGACATCACAACTTTCTATGGTTGAAACTAAGCAGCCAACCCACGAGTCAACAGAGACCCCATCTTCTCCGACGCCGACAATCCCCAAAACAACGCTTATTCCGCCAG
>JAAENG010000275.1 GCA_024224665.1 Chloroflexota bacterium
GAGGCCCCATTGGGGCAGGTAGCAAGTAGCAGGTCGCAGGTGCGAGTGCGGTTGCAGACACGGTTGAACTTGCCACTTGCAAACCTACCACTTGCCACAAACATCGACAAAAAGTTGTCGATGTTTGTGAGTAAGCGCCTAGCGATTGTTTCCAGACTGCGCTGAGAAAGACAGGCCCCGCTGGGGCAGGTAGCAGGTAGCAGGTCGCAGGTGCGAGTTCCAGAAGAGGTTGAACTTGCCACCTGCTACCTGCCACACACATCGACAGCTACTCGTCGATGTCAACGCTGTGAGTACCTAAACACAGCGATTGAGGTCACTTCGCGCTTTCATCCTGACAATACCATTATCGCCGCTATTCAGCGATAGCAGATACCATCAATATGTGTCATTGCGATCGACGACCAATGGTCGTAAGGCCGATGGCCGTAAGGAAATTCTATGAGCACTAAAATCAAACATACTTCTGATCAGGAACTGATCCAAAGGGCTCGTGAAGCTAGAGAACGGGCTTATGCGCCCTACTCAGGGTTTGCAGTGGGTGCTGCCATCTTAGCGGACACGGGTCAAATCGTCACAGGTGGCAACGTCGAGAACGCATCCTATTCCCTGTGTACGTGTGCAGAGCGCACGGCGGTAACCAAAGCTATATCCGAGAATATGCGACACTTTGAGGCTATCGCCATTTCAACCGTCAATGGCGCCATGCCCTGTGGATCGTGCAGGCAGATCTTGCGAGAGTTTGCGGGGCCGGAAGGTGACTTGCGAGTCATTGTGGCCGGAGACACCGGCCCCGCGCGCTGTTTTACCATTGCCGAGTTATTGCCAGAAGGTTTCTCACAAGAGCAGTTGGTGTAGAATGCGGACTGCGTGTACTTAACATTTCGACGCCCTGCCGCTCAATGACGACTCCACTCAAGACACAAGTACATGACCTTTTTGCCCCGATCCTCGGCCAGCACTTGGTCCGATACCAAACTGCGCAGATCCTCATTGATGGCATCTGGGATCAATGGGATGATCTGCCCATTCGACTATTCTGGTCTTCTAGCGCCATGACCTCCATCTCCTGGTCCAAGTTTGATGAGTTGTGGTTGGCATCCGATTACTCCACACCATTTGAAACCGATGCACAATCAACGCGATGGATTGATACATCCCCCACCTCAATCAAACCACTCCTCGGCCAGGCCCTTCAGTCTGTCCACATAGTGCGCCTGGTACCGTTTCTTAGTACGGTTTCTGATCTTGAGAAAGGCGTGTAGGAAACACTTCATCACAGTGATGGTTGTGAAAAGAGCCAGCCAGGCCTTTTGGGTGGCCAACCAACCATCCGTGTTGACGGTCTCAGGTGTGTAGTCCGGGTCAACGATTTGGGCTTCCTCTTTGAAATAGCCATAGGCTTCGGTCAGGGCAGGTTCATCAGCGGCCAGAGCCAACGATGCACCC
>JAAENG010000276.1 GCA_024224665.1 Chloroflexota bacterium
AAACAGCGCCGCATAAATCCGGCTTTCGAGGCACTTTTCGCGGGGAATCAGCCCCATTGATGGGGCGCTGTTACGTAGCCCGGAGTCTTCAGCTCCGGGTGTTGGTAGCAAAGCACACAACTTGGCTATTAAGCGAACTGATAGCACCTGGATAATGGCAACCCTCTCCAACAGGCATTATTGCTGGTGAGTTGGAGGAGGACAAATCGGTGGAATCGAATCTGCCACGGCAAGGCGAGATGCGATCACATGTCTGATGGCATCCTCAATGTTGACCAGGGCCTCTTCGTTAGCCTCGCCATCCCTGTAACAACCCGGCAGCAAAGGACAATCGGTCAGGTAACCTCCATCCTCCGAGCCATATTCGATACTGACTGGACGAGGGCTACTTCATGTACACCGAGGAGGTCGATCTCTGGCTCGTTTGACATAGGTGGGTTGGGAACTATGGTATGCGCCTACCGCCGTGGTCACGCATTTCGGTGGGGCTAGCAGCCGACAAACCTGTCCTGAGCGACGACCACAGGTCGGTAGCCGAAGGGTGGCCGAGGAATTGTACCTGCAACTTTTTCGCAGCAGATTCCAGTTCTACAGCAAATTCGGCGACGAAAGGCGCGTCAACCGTTTCGAGACCCACCTGCGTCTGGCCTACGGGCCTCGTGCCATCGTAGCCCGCCCGGTCTCAATATTCGATCCCTCCTGGACATCCCGTGCCCGCACGTACCGCCGTCTGCTGGCCGAGCTGCCGGGTGATGTAAGTCTGGAACGCTGAGGCGGCTATATCGCTTGGCGCTCCCCCTGTGCCGTGCTATACTGGCGTTGCCAACAAAACTGCTGGATATCGTAACTCTGAGGTAAAGATATGGCCCAGTTTAGTTCGACCAAACTGCCGTTTCGCTTTGACCAAGCCACCGCTCAGCTCAGCGCACCGCGAACGGTGTAGCGATTACATTCCCACAAGCGCTTCTTGTGGCGTCGAAAGAGGATACAGAGCAATTCCGTCGCCGGGTGTTGTTATCCGCGCTTGGTTCCCTCTACGAGCAGGGTAAAATATCCTCCGGTCTTGGCGCACAGGTGTTTGGCTGCGACCGCTGGGAGTTTTACCAACTGTTAAGCCAACACGGCTTTTCAGTCATCGATTATGCCGAGGATGAGATGGAGTACGAAGCCGAGACCAGCCGCACACTGGCGGCTCAATTCGATCAGTCATGAAGGTCATCGTCAACGCCACACCGCTGATTGCATTTGCCCTCATTGATCGCCTTGATTTATTTATAGAGCTACTCGACGACGTGATCGTGCCTGCGGAAGGTCTACGATGAGGTTGTTATTCAGGGGGCAAGAAAGCCGGGTGCGAAACTTATCGCACAAACTACCTGGCTTCAGGTTGAACCACCGCAATCGTTGTCTGCTTTCGATCCATTGCTGACGGGACTCGATGCCGGGGAGATGGCAGTACTTTTGCTGGCTCAGCAGATCAAGCCGGATTGGGTTGTCATTGACGAACGCCAGGCCCGGCGTGTGGCGTTCGCTTTGGGGTTGCCGGTCAAAGGAACATTGGGCATTCTGTTGGCTGCTGCGCTCGCTGGCCTGCTCACCAGACAACAAGCACTAGAGGATCTGCAAAAGATGGTAAGCGCTGGTATCCGCATCAGCCCAAGATGGCGGAATTGGTTGAAAGCCGAATTGGAACAATTGTAGATTTCTTCTGATTCTAGTTTTTTCTGTGGTTGGCGCTGCAACCAATGAATTCATGGGCTGCTACAGAAAACGTGCTGAAACACGTTCAAAAAGCGGCATTTCAACCAGCTTGAGTTGGTTTTTCTTGGCAGCCGACGATTTCAATCGGCGGATTGGGCGGATCCACAGAATCCGGTAGAATCAGAATTTTTTACCTTTAGGAACGAGGGGTTTTTAATAACCGAAACCTGTACATACCTATGGGTGTTAAGTTTCCGGTTTTATTCAATCCTAAGTCCTTAGCGGTGTGCCGAGTCGTGAGCGACGACGAAAAACCCGAAGAGCCTGCCCTGAGCCTGCCGAAGGGGTCTGTCGCTCGACCCGTTTTGAATGCACCCAATTGCCATCGCAATGAGCATCCCACCAACCCTTGGCAAAAATCCACGGGCCATCCCGGTGCTGATCATCCTTTTAGCCGTGCTTCTCCGTCTGGCCGTCGCCCTCTACCTGGGCAAATCGGCCCCGCCACCTAAGGATAAAAATTTTCCAAGAAATAAATTATCCAAAGATTCTTGGAAAACCCGTGAGCAACTCCATAAGCGTAGCGACAAATACCTCCGGTTTGGGATACTTATTTTCTGGAGTTGCCTAAGACCTCATATTCCGCCGTGCCTACTCCTTGCACCACGCTAACCAGACCGGTGTAATGGTTCGATCTCAATCTGCTGGCCCAACAAAAGGAGTTCAGGGTCGCCCGTCAATAGAATGGCTCCTTGCTCCCGAGTTGTCGCAACCGCAAAGGCATCTGCATACGAGATGGCGTGACCTATTTTGAAAGCTACAGCCGCCATGACTGCATCTTCTGTGGCAGGAAGCACAGCCAACGGCAGCTGTCGCAATTCCGCCAACGTTTCCCACCCGGCGGCTTCCCCTTTGACCTTGCCAATGCAGTATATCACCTCGCCCAGGTTGATAATCGAGATGAACAGCAGAACTTCGTTCTCAAAGGCTTGTTCCAGCCGCTGCCTGACTGTTGTCGCTGCCGGTTCCTCTCCCTGCAGCATAGCCAAGACCGCCCAGGCATCAAGCACGCAGCGCTGTGTCATGATGCTGCGCTTGTGTCATGCTGCGCTGTGTCAGCGCCCATCTCCTGCCCGTGCTCCCTCTCCAGGTCCGTAAGAAAATCGGCATCGGTGTATTTGCCTGCAAGCGTATCCAGAGTTGTTGTCTCGATCGGCTCGAGCACGATTTTGCCCTCCTCAGTCAGTTGCAAGTGAAACAGAGCATCGCGCTCCAATTTCAGCTTTTGCCGGATCGTTCTGGGGATAACCAACTGTCCCTTGGATGAGAGTTTGACTAGCATGGGCATACCTGGTTCTTACTGCTGCTGAGGTGGTGGCTAATTCTTACGAAATCAAGTTAATTGTAAGATATTCGATGTAAGATGTCAATATTCACAATTCACCATTGGCCATTCACTTCCCCTCCTCGCCGCCCTCTACGCCTACTTCATCCTCTACAGCGCCATGCTCATGACCGAGACCTTGTTTATCATCTGCGTGCTCTGGTCCCTGGAGCGTGCCCTCGCCCTGGCGGAGCGTATCAGGTCGGGGTTCAGGCTGAGGCTGAGGGATGGCGTCTGGTTGGGTGTGGCCCTGGGCCTGACCACTCTCTTCCGCCAATCGATCCTGCCCTGGGCGCTACCTGCTCCTTTCCCTCAGCCGTTTCGCCGACTACTTCGAATTCTGGCCCACCGCCGACTCCAGCCTTCTCTTCAACCTCAGGCGCCTCCTCTCCTTCACCCTCTTCCTCCCCTTCATGCTCTACGTCCTCATCCTCTCGTTTCGCATCCCGGGTTTCGCCACCCGCAATTCCCTTCTCTATGGCTTCATCGGCTTCTACTCCCTCCTCCACATCCTCACCTGGGCCATGACCCGCTACCGCCTGCCTGTCGACGCCGTCCTCCTCATCTTCGCCGCCTTGGCCCTGCTCGATCTATGGCAGCGTTGGCAAACAAGGCGTACACCCGACGCAAAAACACTTCCGACGATATGAGACATCGCAGGAACCAGGGTTTCCAGGTGGGCGATTTGGTGTTCGTTTTTCCTGGTTCTGACGGATTCTGTGGATATGGCAGGATGTGTGGCGCCACCGGGGGATGAACTCCCCCGGCTCTCAAACAGCGCCGCATAAATCCGGCTTTCGAGGCACTTTTCGTAGTGAATCAGCCCCATTGATGGGGCGCTGTTACGTAGCCCGGAGTCTTCAGCTCCGGGTGTTGGTGGCAAAACACACAACTTGGCTATTACCGGTATATTTTCTTAACCTCCATTATCCCCCGGTGGGCCTTGCTAGAAGTTCGATCCACAGAAAACAACAAAACCACGATTGTTGATTGCTGATTGTTTTCCGACCTCCGACCAGTGCCCGTACACGCCCATTGGTACTGATCTCACCGAAGGATCCTGCTTGGCAGAGCATCACTCCTGCAAATGATCTCTTATGGCGGCGATGATGAACTCGATCTCCCGCTCAATCTCACCTCGCATGGGAGAGGCTTCGAATATCCAACTACCATCTTTCGCCCGTCTTTGGAAATGATGGGGATGGCTCGCCAATTGCCGGAGTTCTTCCATCCCTTCATGAGGATAATCGTCCCATCCAATCACTCGTTTGTCACCAGGATAAGGAAGCCGTAGGTCGATAAGGAGTAGCTCCGACTGCTTGGATCGAAATAGCTATCCAGGAACCGAACATCATCAATCGCAGCCCGTGTTTTGGCACCAACGAGAGTGATTGAACTGAAGAGATCACTGGCACGCAGTTTTTCGGTGACTGTTCTATGCCACACTATCACAGTGCCTCAATGAGTCGCATGAGTTCAACCGACTCGCCATTGGCCGCTCGCCATTCTAGCAGATCAACATAAAGTGTGTGGTCGTCAGGAGAAACGCGCTCGAGCTCATCTAAGGATCCGTATTCCTCTTGTAACCGAAACCTTGCTTTCTTAAGTTCCCAAATACGCTCGGATGCACCAACGGCAATGCTCTAATAGATGAGATCTTCATTACTGAAGGGCAGGATGGCAGTAGCCTGTTCTAACATTTGCTCCGTGCGGATAAGTAAAGACATGGTTTCAAACTCCTCCCAGTGATTATTACTGGTGACTGATCCAAGTATACCATCATCTCACTTCCCGAACAATGGCGTCCGTCATAGCGTCACAGCCCGTCACTGCCGCCCACCGGCGGGAAAGACACCGTTCGTCGTTTCCTGTTGGCTGTTGACTGTGCCTCCCCCCTCTCCCGCGCTCCCCCTCTCCCACGCACTCCCCTTTGGCCATTGACCATCGAATCACCTCTCCCTCCAACCCCCGACCTCCAACCCCCGACCTCTGACCTCCGACCTCTGACCCCCGATCTCCGACCCCCGACCCCCGACCCCCGTCGCTCAGCAAGGCGCGCTTTTGATCACCATTGTCCACACAGAGACCCTTCAGGATATCGTCGTCCGCTCTCCTCGGTTGTGGCCGCCTGAAACATGATCCAACCCTGAAATACTGCTGGGGCGAAACTTGCTCAATCGTCTTGACTTACGTCATGAAGGCCCGACGCTGCGAATCCATTATTAGTATCAGCCTTAGGCTATTGTCTCGGCTTGTTAGTTGGTCTATAATGAACACATGGTTACCGAAACGCTTGGCATTAGGGATGAATCGATAGTAGGTCAGCGAGATAGTAGGGCGGGTGCAGCTAGCACACTCGAAGCTAACCGCTTTATCGGTTACTGGCGGCAACGGCAGACGGAGCAACGTGCCCTAAGCCAACAATTGGCCCAACAAGCCAGAGAAGAGGCTCTTCAAATCGCTGCAATGTTGCGTCAACGCTATCGGGCGACCCGTGTCATCTTATTCGGCTCTCTGGCACAGGGGCGATTTACACCCGGCTCCGACATCGACCTGGCCATCGAGGGATTGGCTCCGGCGGATTTCTTCCCCGCCCTGGCCCAGGCCAACGAGTTCAGCAACTCCTGGGTAGATCTGAAACCTCTGGAAGACCTGGAGCCGCACTTCCGAACGCGCGTACTGGCCACTGGAGAGGACCTTTGACGAAGCAGATGTCAGCCGAAGAGTTGCGCGGACTTTCCCTGGATATCAACGCTGAATTAATGCGTCTGCGACTCCTGGCGTAGGACATCGAGGAGCTTCGAGCGCAGATTGATCACGATCCAACCCGCGCCAGACTCTATTACGAGAACTTGGCGTTGAAGCTGCACAACTTCTACACAGGATGCGAGCGTATCTTTCGCACGCTGGCGTCAGAACTCAACGGAGCCTTGCCCGCCGCGGGCTTTGACTGGCATAAGCGCCTGCTGGAGCGCATGGGCGCCGAATGGGCAGGGCGGCCGGCCCTGCTCTCAGCGGGCACGCTACGTGACTTGCGCGAGTATCTGGCATTTCGCCATGTCGTGCGCAACATCTACGGTTTCGAGTTAGACGCGGAGCGTATCGCGGCGCTGCTTGACCGCCATCCCAAAGTGTGGCGGCAATTTGAAACGGAAGTCGGGGCTTCATTCATTGGTTAGGGGAACTGGCGGAGAGATTGGACGACACTTCCAACTGACGGGCAACGAAAGGTCGCATCGCACTGCGACGAAAAGCGCTCGATCAGGTTGGCTTGCTCAGAGAGCTGTTCGACGACCGTCTGCTGGTTGAATTGAAGTCATATTGAGTATGGCGTAACACTTCGTAAAAATCCTTGGGCCTTCGTGGCGCTGATCATCATTTTGGCCGTCCTTCTCCGCCCCCTTCGTTGAATCTCTTGCCGGTAAACGATTTCTGGATGTCGGCACTAGCATCGGTAATCTTTGGCATTACGCGCCTGCAGATGTGGATGGCTATGCTCTTGATGTTTCACTGACCGACGGGAGCAAGGCTATGGAGCATCATCCCCATGTGACAATGTCAGTGTCAGCGGCCGAGTACCTGCCTTACCCCGATGCCTTCCTTCATGCTGTGGTTGCAGCCGACACCCTTGAGCACTCATTTTCACCATTACAGGCTCTCAGGGAGATCCCCGAGTGCTTCAGCCGGGTGGTGTCCTTTCGAGCCTCCCTTCCCATCCCCGATTCCCTGCGTAAGTGGGGGTTGAATGAGTTTGTCCGCAACCGGCCGAACGTGAAACTGCTGGTTGGTTTGGCGCGTGTGCTTATCAAGCGAACACTGTTAAGTATCGATTATTAATTATTATGTCTATGGTTAGCCCGTTACGTGAAAGAAGTGGACGACAACGAGGCCACGGTGAGATTGCAGCAAGAGATCTATGACGAGGCTGGTAGACTAGTGGAGATCCATGAGAAGTATCTCGTAGACCGGGGACACCAACAGATCAGGGAGTAACCGTCAATGATAATCAGTCAACAAACGGTGGCAGACAAGCTGGCAGACTATCTCTATCGCAAGATCTCGCTCAACGAACTCGTTGATTGGGCTGAGTGGGCCATGATGCAAGGTGAGTTTGAAGGATGGTTGATCTGCTCGAGGCTTACGCTCTACCGCTAATAGCTCGATGACTCGTCATTCGGTAAACGACCTGCGGTCGTCCCTCGCAATGACAGAATAGTGAGAAATCTGCGCAAGCATGGCATGTGGTAGGACTACACTTGAACTGGGTCAGCGAAAATAACTCTGTTTGAAAGCAATCAGCTCATAGAAACCCTTTAGTTGAGGCCCATAATTAGCCTGAAACCCAGGTGTTTTCTGAGCGACATGCTGAAAATCGTCGTAAA
>JAAENG010000277.1 GCA_024224665.1 Chloroflexota bacterium
AAGAAATACCTTAAATCCGGCCGGAACGAGCTGCGAGCCGAAGCCACGAACGACGCGCCAGGCATCGGCGGATTCATCGCCTCGCTGGTCATCAAGGACACCGCAGGAAGGGAAATAAAAATTCAAAGCGACGCCACTTGGCAGGCCGCTGCGCCGAAGACGGAGAACTGGCAGGGCGCAGTGGTTCTCGCCAAGTATGGTGATGCGCCGTGGGGACGAATTCTTGACGATGGTGAAGACAGCCCGGTTGTCCCAGCTGCAGGTCTGGATCTTCTTCCCGGATTTGAAGCGGAGCATCTCTATTCGGTGGACGGAAAGACTCAGGGCTCGTGGATTTCGATGACCTTTGATGACAAGGGCCGACTGATCGCCACGGCCGAACGGGGATGGCTCTATCGTCTGACTTTTCCGAAGGTGGGCGAATCAGGGAAAACAGAGGTGGAATTGCTTCAGATCAAAGAGGCGAAGGATACACGTGGACTGCTCTACGCCTTTGACAGTCTGTATGTGGCGACAGACGGCGTGTATCGGCTCCAAGACACGACGGGGGATGATCAATTCGATAAGGTCACAAAGATTCTCAGCAATGTCACCAGTCCCTCTGAGCATGGATCACATGCGATGATCGTCTCTGCCGATGGCAAAGGAATAAATTTTATTAACGGAAATTTCTCGACGTTTAAGAATAACATGCCAAGCCGGCAGCCGCCTGTGTGGACAGAGGATTCACTTCTTCCGCATTTTGAGGTTGCGCATGCCAACGGCGTCAGGGCGCCGGGTGCCTGGGTTTGCCGTTTCGATCCGGACGGCAAGAATCCAGTGATGCTCGCGGGAGGGATGCGCAATCCCTGTGACTTGGCTATCAACAAGGACGGCGAGCTGTTTACCTATGATGCAGATATGGAATACGACATGGGCAATGCCTGGTATCGTCCGACGCGTGTCAACCACCTCACTAGCGGCGCCGAGTTCGGCTGGCGCACGGGCAGCCAGAAATGGCCGGAATATTATGCCGACAGCTTGGGCTCTGTGGTCGACATTGGCCCTGGCAGTCCCACCGGCATCGCGTTTGGCACAAAAACAACATTCCCGCAAAGGTATCGCGATAGTCTTTATTTATGCGACTGGAGCTACGGCGTGCTCTATGCGGTACACATGGAAGAGGCCGGCGCCAGTTACAGGGGAACGAAGGAAGCGTTCGCCACCAAGGCAGGATTCCCGTTGGTCGATGTGGAAGTTGGACCTGACGGCACCTTGTACATCATGACCGGCGGCTGGAAGAATCAAAGTGAAATCTATCGAATCCGCTACACTGGCAAGAACCCAACGGCATCACCCACCGCACAGACTGATCCGCATGCAAAACAGCTGAGAGCGCTACGGCGGCAGATCGAATCGTTTCATCACAAAGTGGGAGCTGAGGCTGTTAACAAAAACTGGCAGTATCTGTCGCATGCTGACCGCCACATTCGATACGCGGCTCGTATTGCCATTGAGAATCAACCGCTCGAGCTCTGGCAGGACAAGGTTTTTGGTGAAACCAACCCCTTCGGCGCGATCCATGCAGTAATTGCACTGATTCGTCACGGTGACAAATCCATTCTTGAGAAGACGGCTGACAAGTTGAACACAATCAACTTCAAGAAGCTCGACAAGACCGGTCAACTGGGGTTGCTGCGAGCTTATAGTCTGATGTTCGCCCGCTGGGGACAGCCGTCGGCAGCGGGCGGTCAAAGTATCATAAGCAAACTCGATCCGCACTATCCTGCGAGTGACAGAACCGTCAACAAGGAACTGTGTACGCTCATGAGCTATCTTGATTCACCCAGTGTGGTCGGCAAGACTGTTTCGCTGATGGCGACTGAGAAAGCACAATTGGATTCCTACTTCACGGAAGCCGGGGAAAGCGGAACGCTCAAGCGCAGTATCAGGCACTATGGAGACCATGTTCAGAAGATTCTGGACAACCAACCTGACCCTCACAAGGGGCACTACTTGTATGCGCTTAAGAGTGTCAAGCAAGGCTGGACTCTGGAGTATCGCAAACAGTACTTCTCGGCGCTCAAGAAAAGCATGACGCTCAGTGGCGGCATGCGTTACCATTTTTATCTTGATAAGATCAAGCAGAGCGCATTGGAAAACACCGCAGATGAGCACAAGAGGAGTCTTGATTTCTTGCTCAAGCGCGCTGATAAAGCTGTCGACATTGCAGCTCTTCCCAAGGCCAAGGGGCCGGGCAAGGCCTGGACTAATGAAGAGGTGGCGTCCCTCGTGAAGGACGGCATGAAGGGACGTAACTTCAAACGTGGACAACTGATGTTTCAGGCCGCGCACTGTTCCGCCTGCCACCAATTCAACGGCAGCGGCGGCATCGCCGGTCCCGACCTGTCGACCCTTGGCAAGCGCCTCTCAGTTAAGGACATCATGGTGTCGATCAACGAACCGAACAAGGTTATCAATAAATTCTATGAGGCATCTGAGATCACCTTGAAAGATGGCTCCACTGTGTTCGGGCAGGTGATTGAGAAGACATCGACCGAGCTCAGCGTCATGGTCAACGCCTACGATTCATCGAATTTGAGATCGGTCAAGCTAAGCGATATCAAAAAGATAAAGCTCTCCGCGGTCTCGCAGATGCCACCCAGACTGATTGCTATGTTCAACAAGGAAGAGCTGTTGGATTTTATGGCGTACATCCTTTCACAGGGAAACAATCGGCATTACTACTACAAGAAAAAGGCGCTATGACGGGCCTCGAAGCTGCGACAATCGTTTCTTGTTGTTGGCATGCGGGATACTAATGACGAGTCGACTTTTGTTAAGTAAAAGAGAGAGCATGTA
>JAAENG010000278.1 GCA_024224665.1 Chloroflexota bacterium
ACTGGTCTACCGGCCTACCGGCCTACCGGCCTACTGGTCAACCGGCCTACTGGTCAACCGGCCTACTGGTCAACCGGCCTACTGGTCTACCGGCCTACTGGTCTACCGGCCTACCGGCCTACCGGCCTACTGGTCAACCGGCCTACTGGTCAACCGGCCTACTGGTCAACCGGCCTACTGGTCTACCGGCCTACTGGTCAACCGGCCTACTGGTCAACCGGCCTACGGGTCTACCGGCCTACTGGTCTACCGGTCTACTGGTCAACCGGCCTACCGGCCTACCAGTTCCATACACTAACCAATTCCCTGGCAGCGGCCAGTTGCTCAGGGGTATTCACATTCATCAGGGCGGTGCCGTGAGGGTCAAAAGGAGAGATTTCGTCGCCATTTACCGTTCGCACTCGCACATCACCATAAAACGAGATCATACGGCGTTTTCGCGATGACATGGCGGACTCGATGGCCGGCAAACACCCCGATCGGCGATACACGGCGTGAAGTGGGTGTAAACCATCAGCGGTGTCAGGCACAACGACATCATAATCGCATGCTTGAGTGAGTAAATGTCGTAAGAGAGGCCGGCTGATGAAGGGCATATCACATGCAACCAAAATGCAAAGATCGTGCGAAGCCGCGCACAAGCCAGAATACAAGCCCATGAGCGGACCATACCCCTGTTCGAGATCAGAAATCTGACGGAGCTTGAGATGGGCGTAGGGCACAGGGTCGTTGGCTACCAGCAGTATTTCATCACTTAGTAAGACGATTACATTTATAATGCGTTCGACCAGCGTCACACCACCGACCTCAAGAAGCGCTTTGTTCTCACCCATACGACTACTCGCTCCCCCTGCTAGCAGCAGCGCTGTCACCGCTTGCCGATCATCCTGGCTGGTTTGCAGAACCATAATGCTTCGAGGCCACGCCAAGCAAAACAAACACCGAGTGCAGATGCACCCGGTGTCGATCCTTTTAACAGTACTGAGGTAAAGACTTAGGCATTCTCGACTTCGAGCAGCGCCACAACCTCACCGACTGTCGAGATCTTTTGCGCCGATTCGTCCGAGATCTCGCCGCCAAATTCTTCTTCAAATGCCATCATTAGTTCCACGAGATCCAGGCTGTCAGCCTCCAGGTCTTCACGGAAACGGGCGTCCGTCGTAACATCCGCCTTGTCGACGCCGAGTTGGTCAACAATAATCTCGACGACACGTTCTTGTGTGGTTCCTTCTGTACTCATGAATATTCTTCTCCGGTAGAGCAATGGTGGTGTCTAGTTTAAAAAAACGATCATCAGGGTTTGAACCAAATAAGTGCTCAAAGACCTCGTCATTCTAGCATGTCTACAACGTTGCACAAAATCCTCTGAGCATAACATGCTACAAGAGAGGGAACACCGCAGTCCGGCGAAAGTTGCGCGATTCACCGTCGATATAATTCAATTTGACAAGCACATTCTTGGGGGCTACACTGCGCGAGATCAAAAATAAACGGTGTGAACAGCACAGCAGGAGATATAACAATGCCCGGCATTCACGCAAATCGAAAATCTGACCATATCCGCATAAATCTTGAAGAAAATGTCGATTCGCCTTGGCTTACGACTGGCCTTGAGAGATTCTGTTTTTTGCACCAGGGCCTACCCGAATTGGATCTTGAAACAATCGATACCTCGATCACTGTCATGGGCAAACAACTGTGCGCTCCAATCCTCATTTCCTCGATGACCGGCGGCACCGAAGAGGCACAACAAATTAACCTCAATTTGGCAATAGCGGCAGAAACGGCAGGTATCGCCATGGGCCTTGGATCTCAAAGAGCGGCCATCGAGGAACCAGAACAGGCACACACCTTTCAGGTGCGGCGAGTGGCGCCCAACCTGTTGTTATTTGCCAACCTCGGCGCCGTTCAACTAAACAAAGGCTACACTGCCGAGCACTGTTTGCGTGCCGTCGAAATGATCGAGGCTGATGCCTTGATCTTGCATCTCAACCCTCTGCAAGAAGCGGTGCAGGCAGATGGCGATTGGAACTGGTCGGGCCTGGCCCAAAAAATCGAGCGTGTGTGCAGCACTCTGCCTGTGCCGGTCATCGCCAAAGAAGTGGGATGGGGCATCTCGCCACAAACGGCGCGCCGGCTCGCCGATGCTGGTGTTGCTGCCATCGATGTTGCCGGCGGGGGAGGCACCTCTTGGACCGAGGTTGAATACCACCGGGCTGCCACGACTCGCCTCAGGCGACTGACTCGCGCCTTCACGGACTGGGGCATCCCCACTGCGGAATCGATTATGCTCGTTCGGCAGGAACTCCCACAAATGCCGATCTTCGCCAGCGGTGGGCTGCGAAACGGCATTGATATCGCCAAATGCCTTGCTCTCGGCGCCGACCTGGGTGGTATGGCCGGCCCATTCCTGAAGGCAGCTGTCGTCAGTTCGGAAGATGTGGCAGAAGAGATCGAGATTACGCTGGCCGAACTGCGCCTCGCCATGTTCGCTGCCGGCGCAGGGACACTCAGTGCTCTGCGCGAACCCGGCAGACTGACAGTTGCTTGCCGGTATACCTGATAAAACTGAACGCTTCACGATAGCGTTTGTAGACCCGCTTTGTCATGTTTACTGCTCCTTTTACCTTGGTGAGTTGTAAACGTATATCAGGACGGGTCAAAGGTTGAACTTGCCACTTGCAACGTGCCACTTGCAACACACATCCAAAAAAGTTGTCGATCATTTTGAATAAGCGCCTACGATTATTCCTGACTTCGCTGGTATAAATGACTTGGTGAAGAAGCGATCACCTTGCCACCTTGTCAAGTAAGAGACCAATATCGACGATTTTTTGTTGGTGATTTTGAGTAAGCGCCTACGGATTTTCACCTCATGACTCAAGCAAACAGTTTTACACGATTCGACACATTCGCCAAAACCTGGATTCCTGAGATCGAAGGCTATATGAGGAAAAGGGTAAATCAGTCAAGACCTGTCGTAGATGGCATGTATGCCATGATGCGCTACCATCTTGGTTGGGAAGATCAGCAAGGCCTGCCTGAGCACGCACCCCAAGGAAAACGTGTGCGACCGCTGGTTGTGCTTATGGCTTGCTTTGCGGCTGGTGGCGATCCGCGTCAGGCGATCCCGGCAGCGGCAGCCGTTGAGTTGTTGCACAACTTCTCCCTCATCCATGACGATATCGAAGACCAAAGCCCGACACGCCGACACCGCCCCACGCTCTACAGTTGTGTTGGCGAAGCCCAGGCGATCAACGCGGGTGACGCCATGTTTTCCCTCGCCCATACGGTCTTACAGGGCTTAAGTGAGTCAGGTGTGCCGGATGCTCGTGTTTTGGCAGCCCGCCAGGTGTTCGATTTGACTTGCTTGCGACTGACCGAAGGTCAGTATCTTGACATGAGCTTTGAAACCCAAACATCGGTTTCGCTCGACACTTACATGACCATGATCGCCGGCAAAACAGCCGCCCTGCTGGCAGCCTCTGCACAGTTAGGCGCATTGGTTGCAGACAGTCACTCACTGCAAGCGTTTTGGCGGTTTGGACACGAACTCGGCCTGAGTTTCCAGGTACAGGACGATATCCTCGGAACCTGGGGTGATGAGGCAGTCACCGGAAAATCTTCCGCCAGCGATATCCTCACCCGCAAAAAAACGCTGCCTGTACTCTTCGCGCTTTCTCAGACCGGCCCCGAGGCGGAGGCACTACAGTCGCTTTACAATCGACAAGCGCAGATAACTCATGACGATCTTGCCGCTATCCTGGCTTCGATGGAGCGATTGGGTGCGCGTGAACATGCAGAAGCCGCTGCTGAACATCATGGCAGGGCGGCATTACAGGCACTGGAAGAAACTGACAGCAGGCACGACGGTGTCGCCTTACTTAGCCAGTTGACCACGATGCTACTGGGCAGAAATGCCTGATCGACAGTACATCACTCTGGCAGGAACGCGGCAAACACCTCATTTCCCAATAGTTTTGCCCGCGGTGTCAGGCGCAATCGCTTCGCATCTATACTAACGAGCTCACGATCTTGCAGACTTGAAAGCTCGTCTGCATAGGCATCCACCGCATCCAGACCAAAGCGCTTTTGAAACATCTGCCTATCCACGCCAACCTCAACCAGACGTAATCCCAGCATCATGGTTTCGGCCATCGCCAGTTCCTTAGATATCCTCTCCTCATACCCTCTTGCCGAAACACCTTCCTCCACCGACTTGATGTAAGCGCCTACAGGTCGTACGGCCGACCAGCGATGAGGCTCGACCGAACTGTGTGCTCCCGGTCCTAAGCCAAGATAAGACTGGTTACGCCAGTATACAAGATTATGATGGCAGGCATAATGGGGCAAACCATCGTACTGCAAGGGGCCACGGGCCCAGTTTGATATCTCGTAGTGGTGATAACCGGCCTGTTGCAACAGTTCACAGGCCAATTCGTAAAGGTCGGCTGCCAGATCAGGGTCGGGTTCAGAGACTTGGCCTTTTGCCACCCAGGTTGCCAATGGGGTACCGGACTCGACGACAAGGTTGTACAATGACAGATGTTCGGGGGCCAAGTCGATTGCTCGTAGCAACGTATGTTGGAAAATGGCAGGAGTTTGCTGGGGCATGCCGAACATGAGATCAAGGTTGATGTTTTCGAATCCGACCTTGCGAGCCAACGTCATCGCCCGAATGGCGTCGCCGGTACTGTGAATTCGGCCCAAGAACTGGAGTTCATCTTCGTCAAAGGACTGCACCCCCATGCTCAAGCGGTTGACACCCAAACGCCTCAAAGTTTCAAACCGGCTTTGATCTACGGCGCCCGGATTGGCCTCGCTGCTGATCTCAGCATGCGGAAGCAGGGCAAACCCATGATCTACAGCCTCGAAGATTATGTCGAGTTGCTCCCTCTTCAAGATCGTGGGCGTGCCCCCTCCCAAAAACAGCGTTGGCACCCGAGGGTGATGCCGGGTATGACCTTCGTAGAGGATATCCTGGTTTAGCGCTCGTATAAAGCGTGAATAGTCAGCTTCGCAACCGGCGTAGGTGTTGAAATCGCAATAAGGACATTTACGCTGACAAAACGGTATATGGATATAGAGCGAGAGATCAGTCACCTGGGCTTTTCACCATCATTCGCCCGCACCCTCAGCCAGGGTTCTCAAATCGGAAACCATGTCCTCGCACTGTGACAATATACTGGTGATCAGGGTCTACTTCCAGTAAGCGTTCACGCAGACGCCGTACCAGGGCATCGATCGCTTGTTCGGTGACTCCAACGCTTTCGGCATCGGGCCACACCTCACTGACAACGGCATCACGGCTGACCACAGCCCCGTTTGCTTCGACCAACGTATTGAGCAGGCGGTATTGAGCGACGCTCAAGGGAGGATCTAGCACTTTACCCCCGATCTCGACCGTGCGACGGGTGCTATCTAAGCGGAGCCCGGAACCTAACGTGGGTGTTGTGATTTCGATGGTCAAGGGCGCCGTCGCCCCGGCATCGACAAAGGTAAGTCGGAAGCGAAGGGCGATTTGGATTTCGTCTCCGTCACGTAGCTGATGCTCCCCGTCGACAGACTCGCCGTTGACAAAAGTGCCGTTTTTGCTCTCTTTGTCAAATAGATAATAACCATCGTGGCGCCGTTCGATATAAGCATGTTCGCGAGAGACAACTCGTTCAGGAAGGGTGATCTCGCAATCGGGACTGCGTCCGATACGCATGATCTCGCGATCAAGCGGCCAGCGGCGGCCGCCCCCTTCGCTACGTTGTAGAATGAGGATCGCAAGGTCTTGCTGTTGCATGTCGAATTATGTGGATGAATGAGCGGATTTCTGAGATATGCAGTTTAACCTAAACCAATGCTATTTTGAAACCAATAGCATTGTCTCGGATACATGACCACTGACGATGGACGATGGACGATGGACGATGGCAAAGTGTTTCAGACCGAAAACCGCTATCGTTTGTGGTCTGTCATCCATCGACATCTGAAAGCGCAACTCATATTTCCAAAGTGACTTCAATTTCGCACAATATTTCGAGCGAGACGTTTGTTAGTACAAAAGGGCATAAATAAGGCGGCGGTTTGTAGTAAGCGCTTATGAAAGTTAAGAAAATAACTCAGTAATGTAGCCTATGCGTTTGCGAGGCCCGCACCGGGATGAATTCCCGGTGCTACGTAACAGCGCCCCTTGAAAGGGGCTGATTTGACACCCTAAGTGTCACAAAACGAGCCGATAGC
>JAAENG010000279.1 GCA_024224665.1 Chloroflexota bacterium
ACTCTCGCCCGCAAACCACCCCACGCCAACACAGACACACCCCCGTCTGCAGACCCACACCCCCCCCCACCCGCACACCCACACACACACACACACCCACACACACCGGGACCAGGAAGCGGAAAAAAAAGAAGAAGGCCACCGCGAGGGAGTCTCCGAGACTGCCGACGAAGCTGTGTTCGATGAGGTGGACGTGCCCTTGCCCGATATCTTGGGAGATGATGAGCACTCAGGGGACGGTGACGATGTACCTGAACTGATCATTGACGAGCCCGTCAACAAGAAGAAGGGTCGGAAATTGAAGAACAAGAACGCCGTCAAGGTAAGTCACGGTGTATACCACGGCGATAATTACGATTTTGACGAAAAAACAAGGGTCGGGTGCCAGGCTAAGGGCATCATGAAAGAGCGGTTTGGGATTGAGAAAGCGACAGACGTGTGCGTTCTACTGCGCGGAGACGAGGAGAATCAATTCCTCAACAAGTACAAGGCAATGTTCAACTTGATTTTCATGGACGTGCCATTCGGGTACTTCGGGAACCTGGAATACGACCGACCCTTCACGCGGGACCAGATTGGGACAATCCTCCGTGGCGCCAAGACCTTGCTAACCGTTGATGGCACCATAATCATCCGCATCGGTGAGGAAGGCAAGCACATGTGGAGGGAAGTTGCTAACGAGGTTGGCCTGTTAAGCGAGAGGAGTGCGATTGTCCTGGCCCACGAGGCTGCATGGTCAAAGAGGAAGGCATGGTTTTCCCATGGCAAACAGACCAACCATCACTACATGCTGGTTTTCCACCACACCCCACGTGCAACCACGCGCGACTCGCCACCTTGGTACGTCAGCAAGACCAGGTGGGGCGCGCTCAGTCCACATGGGAACATGTGTGAACCAACCGTTTGGAACGACGTCCCTCACGTGCCCAATGTATACAAGCTCCGTGACCAAGACAACAATATCGTCCGTATCCCCGAAAACCACATCAATGAGATTGCCGAGTTCATCTGCATGTACTGCCCACCACATGGTGTTGTTTTCGACACGTGTGCGGGTACCCTTACGACGCTGCTTGCTTCCATGTACTTAAACCGGCAATGCGTCGTGAACGAGCGGGACGAGAAGTGCCTTGCCCTTGGTGTGGCGCGCGCGAAGAAGTTTCTGGTGTACCTGATTACGACCCATGGGTCTACGTACCCAAAATTGCATGTCCCCTTGAACAACAAGTTCCCTGGTACTGATATCTACAAGGCCTTTTTCTATTCCTTGGGTCACGGCGGCGCACCAGCTAGTAATGTTGTGGATGTGCCCAAGAACAACTTGCCCCCTGGGTTCCCAACATCGCCGACGGCCGTGGCATCGTACAATGAAGCACGGGGTATGCTTGTGCAGCAGTCGCCTACCCTCTCAAAACTTGAAGACGTGGCCAAGGACAGGGCTCGGGGCTGCTTTGTCATCCAGATCTTCAGAAAGGGAGATATCATCACTGCGATGTTTGGGAACTACGTCACCAAGGTTTCGAGCCAAAGCAGAGATATAGGTGTCATACAGTTACATGATAGCATCCCAAAACATTCTACGCTGTACATAAAACCCAACCAGAATTGTGCAGCCTACTACATCAACGACCCCGACCTGCATGAGGGCACCTCGGAGATAAAAGTTAACTGCGAGTTTGTCGAGACGGGCGCGGTGCTCGCTGATCCTCAGAAGGTGATCATCGTCGCAATGAAAGACATCGAGGGCACACCCGAAAAACCCGTTGAGCTCTGGGCAAACTACAATGACACAGAGGTCACTAAGCCCAGTAAACGGGGTGCGCAGGAGAGCGCCAG
>JAAENG010000280.1 GCA_024224665.1 Chloroflexota bacterium
GTTGTTTTGATGGACAACCCGGCTGGCTGTTTGGCGATCTGGTGGACCTGCAGCATGTAGACGCCGTGACTGTGTCCGACGCGATCCCGACACCACCGCAACCGGCTGCAACTCCAGCTCCAGTTGCTACGGCTCCTCCACCCTCCAGCCTGATACCGGGCCAACCTTCTGTGGATAACTCGACCACTGCCGGTAATTTGGACCCTAGTGCTCAGTATCAGATCGTTCACTACCATGTCAGGGGCATTGACGATAACAATGGCGGCATATTCAATAATGGAGGCCAGCACCACATCTTTGTAACTGTGCTGGATGAGAATGGCAATGGCTTGGATGGCGTCCTTATCAAGGATGCGGTAGGGGACAAATTGAACTTTGTTACCGGCAATAAAGGGCCAAGCAATAAAGGGCCAGGCATGATTGAAATCACCATGGATTGGGATCCTTACAAGGTCTACGTGAGCGCCGATCATACAGGTCTTGTAACAAGCCAGGTTTCCAACCAGATGAACACCGCCCATCCACACATACCCGATATCGTGGGACGTCTCGGAGGGGTTGATAATGAATATGCAGTCTGCCCAACAGCCGATGATCGCTGTACCCCGCCCTTCTTTCATGTGCATTTTTCGTATGAGATCACGTTTCAGAAAGTGCGGTAATGCTCGAATGTTGGGCGTTTACTCAAAATTATCGACAAACAATTCTCGATCTCGGTCACTTATCTGACAAGGTGAGGGGGTGACAAGGTGGCAAGGTGATCACTTCCTCACCAAATCATTTATGCCAGCGGCGTCTGGAATAATCGTAGGCGCTTAGGTGAAATGATCGACAACTTTTTGTCGATGTGTGTTGCAAGTGGCAAGTTCAATCTTGTCCGCAACCGAACCTGTACCTGTACCTGCGACCTGCTACCTGCTACCTGCCCCAACGGAATCACCTCTAATCGTAAACCACTCAACCAAACGCCCCCATGCTTATTGGCATCGACGCATCGCGCGCTATTCGCGCCCAGCGTACCGGCACCGAACGCTATAGCCTGGACCTGATTAATGCCTTGCTCGATCTGGATAGCGAGCATCAGTTTCAGCTATACGTACCTGCGCGCCCCAAGCACGATCTTTTTCGTCCTGACGCCGACATGGTGGTGTTACCCGGTCAGCGCTTGTGGACCCATACGAAGTTGGGGCCTTACACTCGCAGACATCCGCCCGATGTGCTCTTTGTTCCCGCCCATGTTCTGCCCATCGCCGGCCCGACCAAAACCGTAGTCACCGTACATGATCTGGGCTATGAGCATTTTCCTCAGGCGCATCCTTGGCGGCAGCGGCAATACCTGCGTTGGAGCACCAAACGCCATGCCGGCGTCGCCACGCAAGTGATCGCCGATTCGCAGGCTACGAAGGATGATTTGATTCGATGGTATGATGCTGATCCCAGCCGCATTCACGTCGTGCACCTGGCCGCGAACCCAGACATCAGGCATGAACGAGACCCAGCCCGAGTGCAGTACGTGCGGTCGAGTTATGGCATTCCCGACGACGCCGAGTACATCTTGCACATCGGCACTATCCATCCTCGTAAAAACCTGGGCCGGCTTGTCGAAGCCTTAGAACTGGTACTACAACGACTGCCTGACCGCAACTTACTACTCGTCCTGGCGGGCGGCATGGGCCACGAGGCCGAGTCACTGCGCCGAGCAGTGAAAGAGCGGAATCTTGAACAGGCCGTGCGTTTTATCGGCTATGCCAGAGTCCATGACATTGCTGCCTTATACTCGGGCGCTACCTGCTACGCCCTACCCTCGCTCAACGAAGGTTTCGGCTTCCCGGCGCTTGAAGCTCAAGCCTGCGATACACCATTGCTGTGCGCTCACTCCTCCTCGCTGCCCGAGGTGGCAGGTGAGGGCGCGCTTTACTTTGATCCTTTTGATGTGAAAGCGATGGCTGACGCCATTTTACAGGTAATGGTCGAGCCAGAATTACTGATGGGCCTCATCGCCAAGGGTCGAGTGAATCTCAGGCGGTTTTCTTGGCAGAAGACGGCCAGGGGGACGTTGGACGTGCTTGAGATAGCAGGAAGGGCCTGATACAATAAACAGATGAGAGTGATCATTAGAAATCGCGTCAGTATTAGAAAAAGAGGGTGAAGAGGTAAGGTAGGTAGTTTGCGATGGTGCGGGAATGGTTGTAAAGTGTTGAGGCCTGTGGGGAGGGTAGGGCCACGCTGAGAAGTTACCAACAGCATACACGCTTCACAGTGGGAAGCGAATCAGCCTGCAACGGCGCGTTTGCGGATGCCGTTACGGAGACGCGTGCTTTCGACGATTTTGGCAGTGAAACAGTTGCCTTTGGATGTTTTCAACCCTTCCTGTAAGTTTAGCTTAAGACGAATATGAGGTTCTCATAAAGACTAGTTCCAAAATTTAATTCTAGAATAGTGTATCAGCCTCACCTCATCTACCCACTCCTAGGATAAGGAATTGATTTCTAAATACGATGTAAAATCGATGGTACAGCGCGATTGTGGCGCGAATACGGGAATCGTCCATGATGTCAGAGTGAGTTTAATAAATCACTACAACGTGAGTCACCTTTTCGGCAATGGGGTCGACAATAAAATGAGTGGAGCGGCCGCAACGGCCATCCTGGCAATGCACATCGACATTTAGGGGTATGTCCATTTGCGAGGGATCCTCAAGTGTGATCTGTCGATCAGCAACTAGAAAGCGGTCGTCGTTAAGCGCGAATTTGCAGATGGATGGCTGCTCAATGTTCACTGCTTAAAGACAACAGAATTGTTGCTCAACCATCAAAACGCCGAATCCAAAATCATCTGTTCTGGAATCTTGCTAGTGCCTGCATCATCGGCTACATGGCAGGCTACGAAATGGCCCGGGCGTATCTCACGAAACTCAGGGACGCGAGCCACACAATCTTCACTGGTCAAGGGGCAACGGGTGTGGAAGACACAACCGGAGGGTGGGTTGGCAGGGCTAGGTGGGTCTCCCTCGAGGATAAAACGCCTTCGCCTTCGTTCCTTTTTGGGATCAGGTTCCGGCACGGCCGAGTGGAGTGATTGGGTATAAGGATGCAAAGGTTGTTGGAATAGGGAATCCCGGTCTGCCAATTCCATAATCCGGCCCAAGTACATTACGGCGACTCTGTGCGAGATGTGTCGCACCATGCTCAGATCATGGGCAATGAACAGGTACGCAAGCCCCAATTGATCCTGGAGATCCTGCATTAGATTGACTATCTGCGCCTGAATAGAGACGTCCAGGGCCGAGATCGGCTCATCTGCTACGATAAACTCTGGATGCAGCGCCAGCGCCCTGGCGATATTGACGCGTTGACGCTGGCCCCCGGAGAATTCATGGACGAAGCGGCTCGCATGTTTGGGGTTGAGCCCCACCAGGTCCAATAGCTCGGCCACTCGATTTCGAACAGCCAGATCGTCGGCGCTTCCATGAATCTTGAGAGGTTCGGCAATGATCTTAGCCACCGAATGACGGGGATTGAGTGAAGCATAAGAGTCCTGGAAGATCATCTGCATTTTGGGTCGCAGGGCTCGTAATTCTTCAGGGCTCGCGGCAGTCAATTCTATGTCTTCGAAGAACACCTTTCCACTTGTGGGCCGGTACAATTGCAAGATCGCTCTTCCTGTGGTGGATTTACCACACCCGCTTTCGCCAACAACACCTAGCGTCTCTCCTCGATTGATGTCAAACGACACGTCGTCAACGGCCTTGATCGCCCCAATCTGCCGGCTCCAAATGATGCCACGCATAATGGGGAAATACATTTTCAGGTTTTCGATACGGACCAGGACCTCGCTGTCATACTGCTCAGCCATGTTCTCGTGGCCTCCCCCTGTCTACGTCGTAAAAGCAGGCGATTTGGTGCTGGTAACCTACGTTAATGTCTGGTGGAATCTCCTGCCAACATCGCTCAAACGCGAATGAGCAGCGCCAGGCGAATTGGCAATGCGTAGGTTCGGTGTACAAATCCGGCGGCGATCCCTCGATACTTGCCAGTCGTCTATCACTAACCCCTCCCATCTTCGGCAACGCTCCTAACAAGCCGATGGTGTATGGATGCTGCGGATGTTCATACAGATCATCCACCAGCGCCTTTTCGATAGGTCTTCCCGCATACATGACGAGAACCCTTTCCGCTAGCCCTGCCACGACCCCCAGATCATGGGTGATCCAGATCACGGAGATCCCCAGTTTAGCCTGCAAGTTTTTCGTCAGCTCGACAATTTGGGCCTGTACGGTCACATCCAGGGCCGTGGTTGGTTCATCTGCTATCAATATCTTGGGATCGCAGGCAATGGCAATGGCGATCATCACCCTTTGGCGCATTCCACCCGAAAACTGATGGGGGTAATTCTTGTACCGGTGTCTGGCCGCAGGGATGCCCACCTGCTCGAGTAACCTGATAGTTCGCTCTCTGGCCTCGGACTGGTTCACCATCAGGTGTTGCATCATCGACTCGGTTATCTGTTCGCCAATGGTCAAGACTGGATTTAGGGAAGTGAGGGGATCCTGAAAAATCATGCCGATTTTGCCGCCGCGCACCTCACGCATCTCCGACTCGGGCAGCTTGAGCAAATCAACAGTCTGCATGCCGTCATTGAAGAGGGCCGTGCCTGCGGCGATACGAGCGGCAGGTTTGGGCAGCAAATCCAGGAGCGACATCATCGTCACACTCTTGCCGCTACCACTTTCGCCCACGATAGCCATCATTTCACCATCCTCCAGGTCGAAAGATACGCCATTCAAGGCATGGACAACGCCATCGAACGTATCGAATTTGGTGACGAGATCCTGAACTTCGAGTAATACATCCATACTTGGCATCTCTACTTCTTCACACGACGGGTTCGGGGATCCAATACATCGCGTAGCCAATCGCCAAACAGGTTCATACCCAATCCTGTGAAGACAATGGCAAGGCCGGGGAATATGGCTATCCAGGGATAGATGGTGAGGAACTTACGGCCAGAGGCTAGCATGTTCCCCCAACTCGGTACCGAGGGAGGGACGCTCAGGCCCAGGAAACTCAGGCCGGCTTCGTAGAAGATCATGGCTGACATTTCGAAAGTGGCAATGGTGACCAAAGGGCCGATGAGATTGGGTCCGATGTGGTCGAAGAGGATGCGGGGGGTGTCGGCGCCAAGGCTGACAGCTGATTCCACAAAGCCTGATTCTCGCATGCGCAACACCTCGCCGCGCGTAATTCGGGCGAAGATGGCGATATCAGTAATACCGAAAATGAGAACGACGTTGAGCAGACTCCTCCCCAGAATGGCGGCCATGACCACCACAATCACCAGATAGGGTAGAGACAAGATGAGATTGACGAAGCCCATGATCAAAGCGTCAATCCGCCCACCCTTGTAACCCGCGACCAGACCCAATACCATACCCAGGGTACTGGCGATCAACACGCCAAAGAACCCAACCGTAAGGGACACACGGCTGCCGTAAATGATGCGAGTGTAAATATCCCGACCTAGGTTATCGGTTCCCAGTGGATGGCTCCAGTCCCCTCCCTCATTCCAGGCTGGTGGCATTTTGGCTGCCCGCAAATTCTGTTCCAACGGATCGTAGGGTGTAATCACGGCGGCGAAGATAGCGGCAAACACAACCATCAGCACCATAATCAACCCTATCAGGCCTGATTTATCGCGCCAGAGTAGCCTGCCGATGTATTTAGACTGGTGTACAATCCCACGCTCTTGTTCCAGATCAATAGTCAAACCCGTTGAACTGGTGTTTGCGGACGGGGTCACGATGTTATCCCCCATACCGGATTCTAGGATCCGCCACAGAGTAGGCGACGTCCGTCAATAGGTTGAGAGCAATCACCACAATACTGGTGAACACGGCGATGGCTTGCACGAGTGCAAAATCACGATTACCAATAGATTCGGCCAGTAGATTGCCCAGCCCCGGCCAGGAGAATATAGTCTCGATATATATGGAACCGCTGAGCAGATAGCCAAACTGGACGCCGATGATGCTGATCAGTGGAATAGCTGCATTGCGGAGGATATGCTTGAAGTAGATACGGCGACCATGCAGGCCTTTGCTGTAGGCTGTGCGGATATAGTCTTCGCTTCTGATTTCCATCACCGCCGAGCGGGTGAATCGCACCAGTTGTCCCATGGTAAATACACCCAGGGCGACGGCCGGCAAGATCACCGAATTCGTTGGTAACTCGATACCGCAGCAGACTTGCCACGTTTCTCGGCCAAAGGTGGGGAACATGCGAAGTCGAACAGCGAAGACGAGGATCAGAATGAGCGCCAGCCAGAAATTGGGAACCGTCTGCCCGATCAGCCCTACCAGTCGGGCTGGAGCATCCCAAAAACTACCTGGGCGAGAACCGGCCAGCAGACCTAGCGGTATGCCGATTAGCATAGAGAGAAGCAGTGATACCGTCGCCAGCTCTATCGTTGCCGGTAATCGCTCCAAAATCAGATCAAGCGCCGGTTGCCGATGGCGGGTGGACATCCCGAAATCGCCGACCATTGCGTTTGAGACGAAATGAAAGAATTGTGCAGTTATCGGTTCATTAAAACCCATCTCTTCCCGCACAGCTTCAATCTGTTCAGGCGAAGCATTGCGTGAAACCATTAGCGTTGCCGGATCGCCCGTGAGCCGCATCATGACAAACACAAGTAGCAGGACACCGAAAACAAGGAAAACAGATTGAACGAGACGAGAAAAGAGATAACGTTGCATAGAATTCCTGGTTCATAAGGCAGGATGGGCGGGTGTGAGGCAACAGATCGTATATCTCGAAATCGTCTGTTAGTCTTATAACGCAGTTCCGCAAAAGTCGGCAGGTCGCTTCAGCCGCAGCAATTCCAAATATGAACCTTCTGGAGTGTCCCTGTCCCTAAAAAAGGGCAATTGTTCACCCTCAGTGGGGAACTGATCGCAATCTCGCACCTAAATTGA
>JAAENG010000281.1 GCA_024224665.1 Chloroflexota bacterium
CCTATTTTGCAGCACCTGAGAATCAGGATTTGGGTATCATCAAACGTATTCGTAAACGGTTGCTTCCTCTTGACCTCTCTCCTTATCCGACTCCGACTCCGATTTGACTTTTTCCATTTTTGCTTAACTTGTCACGAATGGGGGCCCTTCGAAAATATCTTTATCCAACCGGCTGCCGGCGATGGTGGTGGCGCCTTGGGGGCGGCTCTCTATGCCTATCATGTGCTTTTGAACCAACCCCGCCGTTTTGTCATGGAACATGCCTATTGGGGCGAATCCTTTTCTGACGAGGAGATTCGAACATTTCTTGCCGGTGAGGGCATCACCTACGAACGAATTGATGACGACTCAAAAATCAGACAACGGATTGTAGATACCTTGTTGGAGGGGGAGATCGTCAGTTTGTATCAGGGGCGAAATGAGTGGGGCCCCAGGGCCCCAGAGCGCTGGGTAACCGTTCAATCCTGGCCGATCCACGCCGCCATGAGATGAAAGAGATCGTCAACACCAAGATCAAGTTCCGCGAGCCCTTCCGTCCCTTTGCAGCGGTCGTCTTGGAAGAGGCGGCATCCGACTATTTTGCTATCGAAGACCCTCAAAAAGAGTACATGCCCCGCTTCATGCTCATGGTCGCGCCCGTTCATGAAGACAAATGGGATGTCATTCCCGCCACTACACATGTCGGCGGTAGTGGCCGGCTTCAAACTATACGCAAAGAATGGAACCCGCGCTACCATGGTATTGTCGAGGCATTTTGCCAGGCAACCGGTGTCCCCGTGGTACTCAATACCAGTTTCAATCTGCGTGGAGAACCCATTGTGAATTCGCCTGCCAATGCTTACAATACCTTTAGCAACAGTGATATCGATCTGCTTGTGCTTGACAAGTATCTCATTCGTAAACGTACCTAACGGAACCATCGTACAGTTGGTGTCCGACCCACTATCTAGAAAAAATCCTATCCATGCGCATAATTCGGCGTCTAAACATAATCGGTGAATTTTTCAGATTCCTTTGGGAACAGAAACTCTATTGGATGATCCCAATGATGGTGATTATTGTCGCTGTCATCGTTATCAGCCTGCTGGGGCAGACGACGGCCGTGGGGCCATTCATCTATACACTTTTTTAGTTCTTCATCGACGGTGTTCGTCGATTGACATACCGCGCGTATCTTCTCAATATTCCGGGGCGCTCGCCGAATGAATTCGGGCTCTGAGGGCGTACCGCCGAACGTCCACCTTCGTGGACGGGTTAGTTCCCCCCAAGTTATTGAGAAGATACTACCGCGCCAATCATCTCGTTGCGTGCCGGGTTGATCTGCGTGTGGCAGTACAGGGGCCTCGTCTCTATTGGCGAATTCGATCTACTTGTGGTTGTGGCCTCTGACCAGAATGGGTTATACTAAATCATTCATTATGTAATTCTCTTTCATTTAGGAAATCGCATGGCATCAGACGGCCGCCAAAAAGCGCTAGACAGTACCGTAGCAACCCTCACCAAACGTTTCGGTGAAGGGACTATTATGAAATTAGGAGAAGCAACCGGCCTTCAGGTGAAGACCATTCCCACCGGTTCGCTGACTCTTGATATGGCACTGGGCGTTGGTGGTTTGCCTCGCGGACGCGTTATCGAAATATACGGCCCCGAATCCTCAGGAAAAACAACCCTGTGTCTGCACAGTATCGCCCAAGCCCAAAAACTTGAGGGTGTCTGTGCATTTATCGATGTCGAACACGCACTTGATCCCGCTTATGCCGAACGCATTGGTGTCGACATCGACAATCTCTATATCTCTCAACCGGATACAGGCGAGCAAGCGCTGGAAATTGCAGAAGCACTGATCCGCTCAGGAGCAATGGATGTAGTTGTCGTAGACTCTGTAGCAGCACTTGTACCACGGGCGGAGATCGAAGGAGAAATGGGGGATAGCCATATGGGATTGCAGGCTCGCCTTATGAGCCAGGCAATGCGCAAACTCAGCGGCGCCATTAAACAGACCAACACGGTCATGATCTTCACCAACCAATTACGCCAGAAAATCGGCGTGATGTTTGGCAATCCCGAGACCACGACAGGTGGCATGGCACTCAAATTCTATGCTTCGGTCCGCTTAGATATACGCCGGATCCAGTCGCTTAAAGCCAGTGGCGAAGCAATCGGTAATCGCACTCGAGTGTCGGTGAAGAAAAACAAAGTGGCACCTCCTTTCAAAACTGCAGAGTTCGACATCATGTTCAATGAGGGTATTTCACGCACGGGAGAAGTACTGGATTTGGGTGTAGAATATGGCGCTATCGATAAGCGGGGGTCTTTTTATTCATACGAAGACACACGTCTGGGCCAAGGCAGGGAAAACTGCAAAACCTTCCTGCGCGAAAATCCTGAGTTGCTCGATACGATCGAGAATCAAATTCGCGCTATGAGCGGTCTGCCCCAGCAGGCAGAATCACCCGTGGGCGACTGACGCTATTTATAGCAGCGTTCATCCACCTTGTTTGTAGCTTTCTCACTGCGGAGTCATCTGCTCTCTCTGCAAGTTTGAGATCGTGCGTCCGTAGATCGTTCGAACCATCCGCATGGGATGGCCGTACGTTTCACCTCATTCTACTGGCTCCGGTCAGCGTATGTCCGTGGACGCTACAAATTCATGTCGTAGCGTCCTTCTTTGCTCCTGGAGGAGATTTGGCTGGCGTAGTCACTCGGCTTGCTTATCAGAAACGCAACAAGCAACGCGTGAATGTCTACCTTGATGACAGCTATGCGTTCGCTTTGACCGACATCGAGGCTGCCAGGTTGAAGATAGGCCAACACCTAGATGACCACGAGATCCTGCAGCTTCGCCAACTTGATTCTGAAGCCAAAGCTTTCGAAAAGGCCATTCGCTATCTTGGCCATCGGCCTCGATCTCTACACGAAGTTGAGACTTATCTCGAACGCGCAGAGTTTAGCTCCACCACTCAGTCGCCCATCATATCCCGGCTAGAACAGTTGGGTTACATTGATGATCTGGCATTTGTACAGTGGTGGATCGACAATCGAAGTCGGTTCAGCCCGCGTGGCGCTCGAGCCCTGCGCCAGGAGTTATGGCAAAAAGGCATCGACAACCACCTTATCGAACAAGCCCTCGCATCTTTTGACGAGGATGCCCAAGCCCTCGCAGCCGGCCTTAAGCGGTCTTACCGCTGGAGCCATCTGTCCCGACAAGATTTCGACAACAAAATGCTTGGGTATCTGCAACGACGGGGTTTTTCGTATCCTGTCGCCCGAAACGCAAGTGACCAGTTATGGCAGCGTTTACATAACGAAAACTCGCAATACGACACCTAATCGCATTTATCTATTCCGTACCAAATGACACTGAATTTCCCGGTGAAGGATCACCTGTCATCGCCCTTATCGATCGGGCGACTGCCAGGCGATCGAACACACCCATCTACCGAAATTACTCGCTACTATACAGACTGAATAAGGACACGTTGTAATGGAAATCGTACCCATCCTCATAGCCATCGTACTCGCCATCATCGGCTTAGCCGTGGGCGTAGTCATCGGCCAGAGGCGGCAGCAACGTGCGGATGAGCGCAAGGGCGCCTCGGCCCAACAACAGGCAGATGCCACCATCGTCGCAGCCCGGGATACGGCGCGGCAGATAGAGCTAGAAGCCAAAGATCAAGCCCTTGCCATCCGCAATGACGCTGAAGCAGAAATGAATCGCAGGCGGCGTGAAATGAGCCGTCTGGAAGAGCGGGCTCAACGCCGCCTGGATCAAATCGAGACTCGCTCGGAAAACCTCGAACAACGCGAACGGAAATTGAGCCAGCGGCAGAGTCAGATCGATAAGCGGCACAACGAACTGCTGAAAGCAGAAGAACAACATGAGGCCATGCTGGAAAAAATCGCCAGCATGACTCAAGAGGAAGCACGAGAGGAATTGTTGCGCCGCGTCGAACAGGAAGCGCGAAACGACATGGCAAGAGTGATTCGCCAGGTCGAAGCTGAGATAGCAGAAAGTGCCGATCGTAGAGCGCGTGAGGTCGTCACCCTATCTATCGAACGGCTTTCCTCGGACATTGTTGCCGAGAGTACTATCACCTCTGTGCCATTGCCCGCTGATGAGATGAAAGGGCGCATTATCGGCCGGCAAGGTCGCAACATCCGCGCCATCGAAGCTGTCACCGGTGTCGATCTTGTGGTGGATGATACACCCGAGGCCATCATCATCTCCAGCCATGATCCAGTTCGCCGCGAGGTCGCGCGCAAAGCCCTGACCAAACTGGTGTCGGACGGGCGCATCCATCCTGCCCGGATCGAGAAAGAGGTCGAGAAAGCACAGCAGGAAGTGGATCTGGTTATCCGTGAGGCCGGAGATGAGGCTGCCTACCAAACCGGATTCCAGGGGCTTCACCCTGAGATACTGAAACTGATCGGACGTCTGAAGTTCCGCACCAGCTATGGACAGAATCAATATTTCCATGCCATAGAAACCAGCCATCTGGCCGGCTTGCTGGCTGCTGAATTACATGGTGACGTGCGTGCCGCCAAGATGGGCGGACTTTTACATGATCTGGGCAAGGCAGTGAGCCACGAAGTGGAAGGGCCTCATGCCATCGTTGGCGCTGATATCGCCCGGCGATATGGCGTGCCCGACAAAGTCGTCAACATCATCGCCTCACACCATCATGAGGTGGAGCCACAGTCTCTGGAAGCGATTCTGGTGGCCTCTGCCGACGCAATCTCCGGTGCTCGCCCCGGCGCCCGGCGTGAATCTCTAGAAAACTATATCAAACGTCTGACCGCGTTGGAGGATATTGCCACGGGCTTCAACGGTGTACACCAGGCATTCGCCATTCAGGCGGGCCGGGAAGTGCGAATCATCGTCAAACCCGAGGCGATGGATGATATGTCGATTATCGAACTCTCTCGTTCCGTCGCCCAAAAGGTCGAGGATAACTTGCAGTATCCCGGACAGATTAAGATCACCGTTATCAGGGAAACGCGGGCGGTCGAGTTTGCGAAATAGTCTATAGCGTATTCAGTCACAAGAATGGGGCGATCTGTCTAGGTGCAGTTCGTCCCATTTGATCACAGGGCGCTGCGTACGATTATCTGACCCACAGTGGTACGATCTCAAACTTATCTACATCCACCAGTCCCTGATCGGTGAGTTTGAGACTGGGGATCACTTCCAAAGCCAGAAAACTCATGGCCATGAAGGGATCGTGAAGTGTGGAGCCCAAGCCGCGTGCGGCCGATAGGGCGGTGTCCACTTGTTGGCGCACGACTTCGACGGGCTCAGTGCTCATGAGGCCGCCGATGGGGAGTGGCACTTCGGCCACTATGTTGTCGCCATCCGCCACGACCATGCCTCCTCCCAGGCGCGTGACTCGACGGGCAGCGGTGAGCATGGAGTCATCATCGACACCAACAGCGACGATATTGTGGTGATCGTGAGCGATGGAGGAGGCTAAGGCACCCCGCTGGATGCCAATACCCTTGACAAACCCTTTGCCTACCTGACCCGAATACATATGTCGTTCGATGACGGCCATTTTCAGGATATCACGGGCGGGGTCTGAAACAGCCTGACCATTCTGCACCGGCGCCGGTTCTTGCAAGTGTTCTGTCACCAGTTGGTTGGGGATAGCGCCCATCACGCGCAGCGTGCCGCCATTGGCGGGGATAGCTAGATCCACCTTGTCCCAGGCTACCGCCATGCTATGGCGCAGGCTACGTTCGGGCAACTGCCGCCGCGGTGTCAGCATGTTCCCCTCCCTGGCTACCAATTTCCCACCACGATAAACCAGCCTTGGCGCTGGCGCCTGCAAGTTGTCGAATACGATCATATCCGCACGGCGTCCGGGCACAATCGCCCCCCGATCATGCAGTCGAAAATAGACAGAAGGGTTCCATGTCGCCAAACGGATGGCAATGATCGGATCTAGTCCTTCAGCGATGGCCGTACGCACCATGAAGTCCATGTGTCCTTCATCCAACAGATCCGCCGGTTGGCGGTCATCAGTGCAGAAACAGATGCGATGGTGATTGGCCTCTGTTACCAACGGTAGCAGGTTTTTGAGGTTGTGAGCATTCGTCGCCTCGCGGATAAAGATAACCATACCGGCGCGCAGTTTTTCTCGTGCTTCTTCTACGGTCGTACATTCATGATCGGAGGCAATCCCGGCTGCCACATAAGCTTGGAGTGCCTTGTCAGACAAACCTGGGCAGTGGCCGTCGATGACATCATCTTTAAAGATGCGCAATTTGTCCAAAACATCTTCATCTCCGGCCACGACTCCGGGGAAATTCATCACTTCTGCCAAACCCAGCACCCAGGGATCGCTTTGTAGGGATACCAGGTCATACCAGTGTAGAACGGCGCCGTTGGTTTCCATGCTCGTTGCCGGAACACAAGAAGATGCCATGACATACATGCTCAAAGGGCCATGCTTGGCGCTCTCGAACATAAAACGGATGCCATCGAGCCCCAGCACATTGGCTATCTCGTGCGGGTCGGTGACAACAGCCGTTGTGCCCCGAGGAACCACCGCTCGCGCAAATTCCGAAGGTGGTACCATGGCGCTTTCTATGTGCACGTGGGCGTCGATAAATCCGGGCGCCAGATAAGCCCCTTCGAGATCGACGATCTCCTCTGTCTCGTAGTCACCGATACCGACAATGCGAGAGCTGACGACAGCCACATTGCCTCGAATGATCTCGCCGCTGAGGACATTGACGATTCTGGCGTTTTTCAAGAGAAGCTCGACGGGCTCGTCACCGCGGGCATAACGGATAAGATTAGCAAGTTCCATGATAACAACCTCCTGGGTTCGAATCAGTCGATAGAATTCAAGATCATCGGCGGTTTTTTGTCGATTTGGTGTCGTATCTGACAAGGTGAAGGGGTGACAAGGTGGCAAGGTGAAGGGGTGTTAAGGTGGCAAGGTGATCACTTTGTTACCAAGTCATTTATACCAGCGCAGTCTGGAATAATTGCTAGACACTTTTCAGTGCCTCTTTGACAGCCTGTTGGATGACGCCATCGGCCGCAAGCTGTGTGGCTTTTGCCATATGGGGCGCCATCTCTACATCTTCTGGAAGGAAGGGGATATATTCACGAATGGCTTTATACGCAGCAGCCGTACCTCTCCCGAGGCGAGCCTGCTCGCCCAACACCTGCCGGCGAAAATCAATTGCCTGCGCCGCTGCCATCAATTCGATGCCGAGGATATGCTCCAGATTGCGTAGAACTCGACGCGCCTGGCGTCCTGAGATGGGGCCGTTAGAGACATGATCCTCTACGTTGGCAGAGGTGGGAATGCTATCGGCGCTGGCCGGAAAACAGAGTGCTTTGTTCTCCGAAGCCAGGGCAGCAGCTGTATATTGAGTGAGCATAAAGCCCGAGTTCAGACCACCCTTATCGGTTAGGAAGGGAGGGAGGAGTCCGGCATTGCTGGCGGGGTCGGTCAGGCGGTTGATCCTGCGCTCAGACATGTTGCCTAATTCAGTCATGGCCAGTCCCAAATGATCGTAGGCGATGGCCAATGGTTCACCATGGAAGTTACCCCCGCTCAAGGTGACGGGTGATCCATCCTCTTCGAAAAAGATCAGGGGGTTGTCTGTGACGCTATTCAACTCGATATCGACAACCCATCGTGTGTAAACTACGGCATCGGCACAGGCGCCATGCACTTGAGGAATACATCGAAGAGTGTATGCATCCTGCGTATCGGCATCTAAATCAGAGCGAACGAAGTCCGAACCGTGTAACAACAAACGCAGCAATCTGGCCGTTTCGATTTGGCGGGGATGAGGTCTTACTGCGTGAATACGAGGATCAAAGGCGGAGGTCGTGCCATTCAGTGCTTCTAGCGTGAGTGCCCCGGCCACACTGGCAACATAAGAGCATATCTCCGCCTCGGCGACTGCCAGACTGCCCAGGGCCACCATCAGTGCAGTGCCATTGGTAAGGGCTAATCCCTCTTTGGCGGCAAGTTCTATTGGCTGCAAACCGACAGCGGCCAGCGCATCCTGGCCGGGCATTTCGGTGCCCCCTACCTCTGCACGTCCTTCACCGATCATCACCAGGGCCATGTGCGCTAACGGCGCAAGATCGCCACTGGCCCCTAACGAGCCCTGGCGAGGTACAAGCGGATGCACGCCCCGTTCGATCATGCGCAGCAAGAGTTGCAGTGTGGCGAGACGAATGCCGGAGTGTCCTGATGACAGCGTATTTGCCCGCACCAACATCATCGCCCTCACGATTTCAGTCGCCAAGGGGTGGCCGGTGCCGGCACTGTGCGAACGCACGATGTTCCGTTGTAATTGTCTCAAATCACCACTGGAGATGATCTTGTCCTTAAACGCGCCAAACCCTGTTGTAATGCCGTACACAATGCGCCCTTCATTAACGATTTGTTCGACCGCGCCTGCGGCGCGCCCTACCGCAGCTTTAGCTTCTGGTGTCAGTTCAAGTGTCACTTCACCGGGAAGTGCTCTGGCGACAGCGACTACTTGTTCGATTGTCAGGGTTTTTCCATCGATACTGATGGTGTGGGTCATAGGTTGAATGAGATGAGTGTACAAGATATTGAGATCGAATTATAGAGTGCGACGGACCCTGGTGCAAACAAGCGATCATTCTGGGCGGATCTGTTGAATTCCAGGTCGAGGGCATGTGCAATTGGCTCATGATGGCATATCCAGGTATGATGAATTCGGCGTACATCGCTACCATGTAACTCATTCAAATCAGCGCGCATCCAAATGAACGTACTACAAATCGACCTCGACATCTACGATGATGAGGAAGCGCTTCTGCAAGGCCTGCAGAATGGCGAACACCACGCGTGTGCTTGCATGATCAAGCGATACGCCCCCCGTGTTTATGCTGTTGCCCTACGCATGATGGGCGACCCTGATGAAGCCGAAGAGGTATTACAAGAAACTTTTATCAGCGCCTGTAAAAATATCCAGAAGTTCGAAGGGCGAAGTGCGTTGAATACATGGCTACACCGCATCGCTACCAACGCCGCTCTCATGCGCCTTCGAAAACGTAAAGATCGAGAAGTATCTCTCGACAGCCCTATCGAAACCCTACAGGGTGATGATATCCCCCGCCAGATCGAAGATTGGGCCTTTCAACCGGCGCATATGGCCCTTGACAGCGAAACAAGAGATGTCATCGAGCAAGCTGTGGCCGAGCTGCCCGACACCTTGCGCTCCGTCTTTATTTTACGCGATATTCAGGGCTACAGCACGGCCGAGACCGCCGACCTGCTAGATATCAGCGTTTCGGCTGCGAAGGTCAGGCTGCACCGAGCACGCCTGCGTATGCGAGAATTGTTGACCCCTTATTTCAGCCAAACCAGTACCTAGAGTGCATGATCGTGACTACAGACCACCAACATACCGCCGGTGATTGTCAGCAGATGTTGACACAACTCAATGATTATGTGGATGGTGAGCTGGCGCCCGCACTCTGTATAGAGCTAGAAACACACATGGCCGATTGTGAGAATTGCCGTGTTGTGCTGGATACCTTGGGAAAAACGATCTATCTGGTCAAGCAATTGGATGAAGAACCTGACGAACTGCCAGAGGATGTTGAGCAACGGTTGTTTGCTGTACTCGATCTTGAAGAATATTTGCCATAGCCCTCCGTTTGACAAGGTGTAGCCGTTTTGCTACTCACCGATCAGTTGTAGCACAAGGCGGCGGCTGCGGGCGCGGTTATCGAAATCGATGAACAGGATCTGTTGCCAGGCGCCTAAAGTCAAGCGCCGTTGCACAAAAGGGATGGTGAGACTGGGCCCAAGCATGGCCGCGCGCAGATGGCTGTGGCCGTTGCCATCATGCCAGCGCTGATTGTGCCGGTACTCTTGTGTGAATTGAGGTGCGACCTGCTCGAAAAATCGTTCGAGATCGGCTAATGCGCCTGATTCAAATTCGATGGTCGTGAGAGCACTGGTGGCGCTGGGTGTAAATAGGGTGACTATCCCCGACTCTAGTTCGGCAGCATGCACAGCCTGTTCGACCTGGTCGGTGATGTCGAGAAAATCGCAATTTCCCTGGGTATGAAAGTCGAGCTCGCGCGTGAGAACGGTCATAATTTGTCATCCTGAGAGGTTAGCATTCATTCAATATCGTTAAGTTAAGGTGCATTGCACTCGTGTAGGCAGCCAAACGCTGGGATTTTCCATGCAGTTTCCGCAGCAAAACCAGGTAGAGAGTGCATTGCACCTGGGGTAACTCCCTACAATGGGGACAGAATCTGAATAGCATGGTTCGAAGTCAAAAAACGAGGCTCGATTTGACAGACATGGGCTTCCGCGAGTAAGATAGCCTCTGCGCCAGGGCTCTACCCTGGCGACTATTATGCAAAAAAGGTGGTGATTTTTTCATGAGCGTCAAGCTGAATCCAGGCGAGTCCCAAGACTCTCTGCTCAGACGCTTCCGCAAGGAAGTGATGAAGGCGCGCATTTTGCCAGAAGTGCGTCGCAAGCGTTGGTTCACGCCTCCCAGTGAGCTGCGTCGTTTGCAAAAGCAGAAGGCCATTCGTAAAGCCCGCCAGGCTCAGCGTCGCCGTGAGCGTCGCGGGGGTTTCTAAATCCTGACATGTCTTTTTGGCCAAAAGCCCGTCCGCAATGGACGGGCTTTTTGTTTATCCGGTGCAGTTTGCTGTTAGTGGAGTACCCTTCAAGCAAGGACTGCCAAACTTTAACTAACTGTCCAGCTATCTTCGGTAAAATAGAGACTTTGTAAATCGCCCTCGCCACGTTGTGCTTTGGCATATTCGACCTGTTCGTACAAGCCTTCGCCATATGTGGGTTTATCGATGTCAAGGATAACCCCTAGTGGCATGGGATATTCCAGACGACTGAGCAACCAGGCAATACCAATCGAGGTTTTATCATGTACGATCAAATCCTCTTCACGATAAGCCTCGCCTAGTTCGACAACTTCCAGACCCCGCCTGCCGAGAATCAGGCCTTTGTCACTGTTCTTGCCAAAGATCATGGGCTCGCCATTTTTCAGGTAGAGGTTATTGTCATCACGGATCTTGCGATCACTGTACGCGTCCCAGGTGCCGTCATTGAAGATCAGACAGTTCTGATAAACCTCGACAAAGGAAACGCCCTTGTGCGCGGCTGTGCTGCGGAACGTCTCGCCCATGTGTTTTTGGATGACATCGACCGTTCTGGCGATAAAGGTCGCTTCCGATGCAAGTGCTACAGAAATAGGGTTCAGGGGTTGCTCGATGCTCCCCATGGGAGAAGACTTAGTACGAGTGCCGGTCGGTGATGTCGGCGAGTATTGCCCCTTGGTCAACCCGTAGATACGGTTGTTGAAGAGGATGATATTGATATCTACGTTGCGGCGACAGGCATGAACGAGATGGTTACCGCCGATGGAAAGGCCATCGCCATCCCCGGTGATAACCCAAACACTGAGGTCGGGATTAGCGACTTTGAGGCCAGTTGCCAGCGTTGGCGCTCGCCCGTGGATGCTATGCACGCCGTATGTATTCATATAGTATGGGAAACGGCTGGAGCAACCGATGCCGGAGATAAAGACAATGTTCTCCTTTGGTATTCCCAAACCAGGCATCATTTTCTGTAGTTGCGCCAGGATCGCGTAGTCACCACAACCGGGACACCAGCGTACGGTCTGGTTGGATACAAAATCTTTGCGTGTGAGTTGAATCGGTTCGCTGATCGTCATGATTATTCTCCAGTCAGCAGGGTATCGATCATACTGCTGATTTCACTGATCTTGAAGGGCCTGCCTTGCACCTTGTTGAGAGAGACAATGTCTTTCAGATAGCGGGCTCTCAATAACATGCTAAGTTGTCCCATGTTCATCTCAGGCACCATAATGCGCTCGTAGCGATCAAATAGATCGCCCAGGTTACTGGGTAGGGGATTGAGGTAACGAATATGGGCATGCGCCACTGACTGACCTTTGCCCCGAGCCCGGGCAACAGCCGCATGGATGGCTCCGTAGGTACTACCCCAGCCGACGACGAGCAATTCACCCTCCTCTTGGCCGGAAACAGCCTGATCGGGGATTATATCTGCCAATCTGGCAATCTTCTCCGCTCGTTCGTTGACCATTTGCTGGTGATCCTGTGGCGAATAAGAGATATTGCCAAACTCGGGAGATTTTTCTAAACCTCCCAGTCGGTGTTCTAAACCTGCCGTCCCGGGGATCGCCCAGGGTCGGCCCAAGGTTTCAGGATCACGTTTGTAAGGTAAGAGCCGCCCATCGGCATTCAGCTCGGTGGGGTGCTCGACATAAATGGGAGGAATCGCGTCTGGATCGGGGATGCGCCAGGGTTCGGCGCTGTTAGCCAGATAGCCGTCAGATAAGAGGACAACCGGTGTCATCGCCCTGATGGCAAATCGAAAAGACTGCAATGCAGCTTCGAAACACTCCGATGGTGTCGCTGGCGCGATGATGGGGATAGGGCTTTCGCCGTTGCGGCCAAACATCACCTGAAGAAGATCGGATTGCTCGACTTTAGTGGGAAGGCCTGTGCTGGGGCCGCCCCGTTGAACGTTAATGATAACCATGGGCAGTTCTAACATCACCGCCAGATTCAGTCCTTCGCTTTTCAGGGCGATGCCCGGCCCACTGGTGCCCGTTACCGCCAGCGAACCGCCAAAGGCAGCACCGATGGTAGCTCCCATGGCCGCGATCTCATCTTCTGCTTGCACTGTGATTACATTGTAGTTGCGTAGGGGTGATAGCGCATGCAGGATATCGCTGGCCGGTGTGATGGGGTAGGAGCCATAAAACAATGGTTTATTTGCTTTTTGTGCAGCGGTGACCAAACCGATAGCAATGGCTTCGTTTCCACTGATCTTGCGATAGTTCCCAGGCGGGAGCGTCGCAGATTTGATGCGATAACGTACTTGAAAAGCTTCGGTGGTATCGCCAAAGAAGTAACCGGCCTGTAAAGCCTTGATATTTGCTTGTACCACTTCGGGCCGTTTGGCGAATTTCTTCTGCACCCAGGCTATCGTGTTTCTCAGGGGGCGGTCATAGGCCCAGTAGACCAAACCCAGTGCGAAGAAATTCCGGCTGCGATCGATCTCTTTTGGCCGCAATCCCTCGATATCCTTCACCGCATTGCGGTTCATGGAGGTGATGGGGACTTCAGAGACCCGGTAACTTTTTAGCGTGCCATCTTCCAGAGGGTTGGTCTCATAATCAGCTTTGTGCAGGTTTGCCGTTGTAAACGCATCTGTATTGATGATGATGGCGGCTCCCACATCCAAATCTGGTAGACTGGCCTTGAGCGCGGCGGGATTCATGGCGATAAGCACGTCAGGACTATCGCCGGGTGTCCAGATATCACTGTGGGAAAGTTGTACCTGAAATCCACTAACCCCGGCCAGTGTGCCGGCCGGCGCCCGGATTTCAGCAGGGTAGTCGGGCAATGTGCTGATATCATTACCTACGATAGCAGCGGTGTTTGTGAATTGGTTGCCAGTAAGCTGCATTCCGTCGCCTGAATCCCCGGCAAATCGAACGACGACGGATTCCAGTTCCTGGACTGCTACAGAACGATGTTTTTTTTGCATCGAATCAGATCTCCTTTGACTGATCCTTAACTAAGATTAGAATTGTTTTGATAAAGCGTGCGACTAGGGGTGAGGCATTTCTTACAGCTATCTGCAAAAACAACCGCCTTTAAAAGATGGAAGTTGCTGTACGGAGCGCCAATGTGGTAGGGATGCCTCACCTTGAGAACATAATGCTATTGTACATGGCCTCAAATCCAAATAAAAGTAAGCCACCTTCTCTAATTCCCAACGTTGTGTAACAACTCGCCCTTTCATTTCTACCAAAATCCAAATAGCCGCTTTTAGGCTTCAGCAGGCATCTCCAAACTGCCACCATCTTGCGTTTCTATTGAAACCAACTTTTCTTTCTCTTCCCCATCTTCTCCATCACCCACTGCTATCGGTTGTTCAGAATCGAGTTGCGCCTCTGCTTCCGGGGCAGATTCCTTCTGAGGAATAGGGATCTCTGGAATCGCCTTGATGTAGGGTTGTCTGCCCAAAATACGGGCGTGGTAATATCTGAACCATGTCAGAGCGGTGGCAATGACGGGGGTAGCGATAAACGCACCCAGTATACCGAACTGAATCGTAAAAACCGTAACGGCTACGAGAATAACGGCCGGATGTACGCCGACGCTGCCACCTAATATCCGTGGAACCAGGATGTAGTTCTCTAGTTGCTGTATCACGACGTAGAGCGCCACGACAATCAAGGCTATGGTGAGATGAGACATCTCTGGGTATTGTGTCGATCCTTGCAACAATGCTATCAATACGGCGGGGATAGCGGCCAATACCGGGCCCAGATTTGGGATTACCTCCAGAATTCCTGCTAAAATGCCGAGTACCAGGGCGCCGGGCACGCCGATAATGCTCAAACCCAACCACACCGTAGTCCCTACCACGATACTCAGGGCAATCTGACCTCGGAAAAAGGAATTCCAGATACTGCCCGTGCGGCGCCAAAGTTCAGCCCACTCCGGCTGGTAGGAATCGGGGGCCAGATTGACAACTGTGCGGCGCAAGCGTGGCAGATCTGTGGTGAAATAATAGGTTAGCAGCAGCAGAAGTATAAGGCTAAAGAAAATGACTGCAACTCTACCGATGACATTTGTCGCAACCAATGTCGCCACACCAACAACCTGTGTCGCCGAACTCAAGGCATCCTGCAGAAACCCTGCCAGATTCGTGGGCATACCGATCTGAATCACCGAACCCAGGCTATCGATGTATGCAAAAAACTCATCGTAAAAAGGCTTGAAGCCCAGTTCGAATCCAAGGAGAGTGATGCCCGGATAGGCGTTGGGTAACTGGTTTACCCAGAGTACGGTACCATTCCAGAGTGCATCGACATCGATGGATATCGGCTCGATATCATTGAAGAGCGCCGGGACGAGGATAATGGGAAGTAGCGTCAAGAGGACGACCAACACAACGATCAATACGGCCGCAGATAGCACCCGGGGGATGCGTAATCTGGCAGATTGTTCAACCAGGGGTTGCAACAGGTAGGCAGTGATCAACGCCAGACCGATCAGGTTCCAAACCGGCCGCGCCAGTAGAAGCAAGCCCAGTCCCAGTACAAGCCACAAAACGGCCGATATCAATCTAACTGAGTAGGGCCAGTCGCGTGTAAGTGAATGTTCTTTTGTTGATTTACCCTCTTGATCCGTCATGCCAAAAAGTTTCGTAGGGAGTTGGTAACTATAGACCTTCAGATAATGTTTTGGACAAAGTAGCCTCTTGGCAAGCGTGAGGATCAGGCCAAAAGTCAAGATCTTTTTCTGAACATCTATAGCAAGGTTGACTCACTGACCAGAGATCTTCGTAAATATAGACCTGGGAAGTAGACAAGGAACAAGTAGACAAGGGAGTTTAGTATCCAGCGTAGTGACTGCCCTTGCTACTTATCTATTTATCCACCAGGTGCTTCGGATGCTCATGGCCGATAATGTTTGATAATGGCTTAACTGTTACAGGATTTGCTTGTAACAAGACTGCTGATTATTGCTGAAGTATACGCCGATTGGCGATCTTCGGCAATAGAGACTGGGGGTGATGAGGTGATCGGAACCGGCCGTACGGTTGGAGTTCTAGAGAATCTGGCAGGGTTCAATTTGCTAGGCGCTTCCTGAAGATGATCGACACTTTTTGTCGATAACAGATTTTCATTCGGGAAGACGCGGATAAAAAGACACATGGATTTGACCAAGTATGGGTAGCGCAACCCGATGTCCTAACCCAATGATTGCACTTCCAGCCACCCCTCTCCCTACGATCGACATACTCCGCGATATGCGATCGTCATCACCGGAATACGCACGCGGGGGGCCGCTGACCGGTGAGCACCTCAAGGCGCTGCCACAGGTTTACTGTCATCTGTACCAGTGAGGCCCACTCCACAAAGTCCATAGGTCCGCCAAAGTCCATAGGTCCGCAGCTACTTGAGTGCCAACGCCCGCTCAACAGCAGCATAAGCATCGATAATGCCATAGCCCGTAGCACTATCAGGCTGCTCTGCGGATGTGTCGCAATCGTGCTTGCCGCCGCTGTAGGGGGCGGCCGTTTCGATCAGTATGGCTCGGGTGGTCTGCACTTGCCCGCGCAAGGCCGGGTTGGCCGACCACATCAGGGCCACCACGCCGGCAACATGGGGGGTGGCCATCGAGGTGCCGGAAATGGAATGCCATCCATTATCAGGCCAGGCAGAGATGATATCTGTGCCGGGAGCCAAAATCTCGGGGCTGCTTGCGCCATCTGGCGCCTGTGTATCCGGGCCCCGGTTCGAAAAGGAAGCGAGATTTCCGCCTGCATCGATAGCGCCTACTGAAAATACGCAGTTCCGCAAAAGTCGGCAGGTCGCTTCAGCCGCAGCAATTCCAAATATGAACCTTCTGGAGTGTCCCTGTCCCTAAAAAAGGGCAATTGTTCACCCTCAGTGGGGAACTGATCGCAATCTCGCACCTAAATTGA
>JAAENG010000282.1 GCA_024224665.1 Chloroflexota bacterium
CTCAATTTAGGTGCGAGATTGCGATCAGTTCCCCACTGAGGGTGAACAATTGCCCTTTTTTAGGGACAGGGACACTCCAGAAGGTTCATATTTGGAATTGCTGCGGCTGAAGCGACCTGCCGACTTTTGCGGAACTGCCTATTTATATTTTGACAAACGCCGGTCCTCCCACTATAGTGTCCGCATGCTCAGACATCGTAGGCGTAGCGTACATGGGACGAGGTAAGGTCACATACCTTACCTGCTCTGCCGCGTATTTGCGATAGCCCTTATCTCGTACCCAAACCACGACGGATTACCATCCTCGTGGTTTTTTTGTTGTACTCAAATGCCACAACACCCTATCTCGAATCGAAAACAACAAATCCCAAATTATCTCGGAGCCCATCATGTCCACCAAACCCAAAATCAACAAAGTCGTGCTCGCCTATTCGGGCGGCCTAGACACCTCGGTGATCGTGCCCTGGTTACGTAACAACTACGGCTGCGAAGTCGTATGCTTCTGCGCCGACCTGGGGCAGGAAGAGGAACTGGATGGCTTGGAAGCTAAGGCTATCGCTTCCGGCGCCAGCAAATGTTACATCGAAGATCTGCGTATGGAATTTATCACCGATTTCGTATTTCCCACCATGCAGGCAGGCGCTGTCTACGAACGAAAATATCTCTTGGGCACCTCCTTTGCCCGTCCCCTCATCGCCAAACGCATGGTCGAGATCGCCCAGCTAGAAGGGGCCGATGCCGTCGCACATGGCGCCACCGGCAAGGGCAATGACCAGGTTCGATTCGAATTGACGGTGATGGCATTGAACCCCACCCTTAAGATCATCGCCCCCTGGCGGGAGTGGGATATCAAAGGTCGCACAGATGCCCTGGACTACGCCGCCGAGTACAACGTGCCGGTCGCCGCCACCGAAAAATCGATCTACAGCCGGGACCGCAATATCTGGCATATGAGCCACGAAGGTGGATTGCTCGAAGACCCCTGGAACGAACCCGAAGAGGTGATGTATACCCTGACAACCTCACCCGAATCTGCCCCGAACGAGCCTGAGTATGTCGAGATAGCATTCAGAGAGGGCATCCCTGAGCGGGTGAACGGCGTAGCCTCGGGTCCGATTGGGATAATCGAAGAATTGAATGCGCTCGGAGCACAACATGGGGTCGGGCGAGTCGATCTGGTCGAAAATCGCCTGGTCGGTATGAAATCGCATGGCGTCTATGAAACGCCGGGCGGGAAATTACTCTATGAGGCTCACGGTGCTTTAGAACAACTCTGTCTCGACAAAGAAACACTACATTACAAAGAGCAGATCGGCCTGAAGTATGCGGAATTGGTTTACAATGGACAGTGGTATTCGCCGCTACGGGAGGCATTGGACGCGTTTGTGCAGACAACTGAAAAGAACATCACCGGCATTGTGCGCTTTAAGTTGTATAAGGGCAACGCCATTTTGGTGGGACGCCAGAGCCCATACAGCCTCTATCGCGAGGATTATGTAACGTTTGATGAGGATGACGTTTACAACCAGCAAGATGCTGAGGGCTTTATCAAGTTGTTTGGACTGCCCATGAAGGTCCAGGCCATGCTCGAGCGTGAAGGTATCGGCGTTACAGAATATGAAACCACCGATTACAGCTCCTTCAAAAGAGATTAGCGATTGCACCCAGACTACGCTGAGAAAATCAGGCCCCGCCGGGGCAGGTAGCAAGTCAATGTCATTAAGTTAAAGGATTTAGCCCAGGTGCAATGCACTCTCTGCTGGGTTTTGCACCGGAACTTGGTTGGAAAACCCCTGCGTTTGCTGGCCTACACGAGTGCAACGCACCTCAATGACATTGGATAGCAAGTAGCGCCTAAAACTCATTCAACTCCACATTAAATCATGGCTTCAGCGAAACAGCGCCAGACGTTTATCGTTAAAACCCAGCTCTTGCCATCACAGATCGAGACATTGACGGCAGGCCTGTCTGCCGGGCAATTGACAACGCATTATCTAGATGGCGAATGGAGCGTCGCTCAAAACGTGCACCATCTCGCCGATTCGCACATGAATAGCTACATTCGTTGCAAGTTGATCGCCAGCGCAACGCGGCCCCTGCTCAAGCCCTATGGCCAGGATATTTGGGCGAAATTCCCCGACGCCTCCTCTGCAGATATCAGAAGCTCGTTGGCACTTCTGCGCAGCCTGCACGGCCGTTGGGTGCACTTCTGGAACGAATTGCCCGACGAGGCTTGGCAACGTATTGGCATTCATCCTGAGAGTGGCGAAGTAACCCTGGACGATCAGCTGCGGCTCTATGCCGAACATGGCGAAGCACACATCGATCAGATAAACCGCACACTGGCTGCGCAAGTGGAGGAATAGTCCATGGCGCCATACGATCTTCCCGGCGGCTTTTCATATGGTGGTGTGCATTGTGGGATCAAACAAGATGGCGCCCTTGATCTCGGCCTGATTTTCAGCGAGACGCCCTGTACAGCGGCGGCTGTGTTCACACAAAACCAGTTCGCCGCTGCTCCGGTCGTGTACGATCGCCGGCTTTTGCAGTTCAATCCCGAGGGCGTACAGGCGGTGCTGATCAACAGTGGCAATGCCAATGCGGTGACCGGTGTTCAGGGCATGGCCGCGACCAGACGCAGCGCCGAAGCTCTCGAATCCGTTTTTGGCCTTAACCCCTGGTCTACCCTGGTCATGTCCACCGGTGTGATCGGCGTGGCCCTGCCGGTGGACTCTATCGAGGCCGCCCTGCCTGAACTCTACCAACAGCTGCGGTCTGATTCCGAGGGCTTTAAAAATGCTGCCCGCGCCATCATGACCACCGACACACGCATGAAGGTGGTCACTACCGACGCAGACGTGGGCGGGCACAGGATCTTGCTGGCAGGCATGAGCAAAGGGTCGGGCATGATCCATCCCAATATGGCGACGATGCTGGCTGTGATCACGACCGATGTTGCTATCTCCGCCACCGCCTTGCAACTGGCGCTGAAGGCGGCTGCCAATCGGTCCTTCAACCGCATAAGTGTGGACGGCGATACCAGCACCAACGATACCGTGGCAGTGCTCGCCAACGGCAGCGCCGGTAACGACATTATCGACGATCCCGATTCCAGGGCATTCACAGCCTTTGTGGAGGCACTGAGCAATGTGAGCGCCCAATTGGCGCAGGCCATCGTAAGGGACGGCGAAGGCGCGACCAAACTGGTCACCATTCGCGTATCCGGGTTGAAGAATGACGTTCAGGCACACCAGGTTGCCAACAGCATCGCCATTTCACCCCTTGTCAAGACGGCCATTTACGGTGGTGATGCCAACTGGGGGCGGATCCTGATGGCGGCGGGGAACAGCGACATCGATTTTGATACGACACAGGTCGAGTTATGGTTCCAGGGTGGAGATAAACAAGGCGAAGAAACAGAACCCCTGCAAGTCCTCGCCAACGGCGCCTCCGTTGATTATGATGAATCAGAAGCAAGCAAACGCTTCAGCCAGCCGCAATTACTGATCGACATTCGCCTCGGTGATGGACCCGGCCAATCGACGGTGTGGACCTGCGATCTCAGCCACGACTATATCACGATCAACAGCGAGTACCGAACTTGAATCTGGAGAAGATTTCACTATCTGAGCAGGGGAATAAGCCCCGCCTGCATGAAATGCTTGTCATATGAGAGGACTTCGACCAAGCCCTCCTTTTTCATAATTAGAATTGAAGAACAGTCGGTGTGGCTCCACGCTTTGTCTTGACGGTGTTCATAGAGGCGGAGGGCAGCCTCGAACCACATATTGGACTGAGCGATCACAGTCACTTGTAAATCGTTCCGTATGGTCTTCATGAGTCGAGCAGCAGCCATGCGTAATACTTGACCTCGTTTTCCAAAGTAGTTTAGCACCTCTGTGCATACCATTTCACTGGTTATGATATGTACAGGCGATATATCATTAGAGATGTCTAGAGCCTGCTGATGCAATTGGTCTTGTGGATTCAAGAGTGCTATCCAGTAATCTGAGTCGGCGAAAACAGTCTTCATGCGTCGGTCGGCGCCCCATCATTTGGTAATCCACCATAGAGATAATAATCCAGGTTCTTTGAGAGATCAACGGGGACCGCTTCCCAGGATTCTTCCGGTAGCGAAATACCAATATCGGCCACTGTTTCCCAAACTGGACGCTGTTCCGCCAGTAGAGCCTTAGGAGGTTGATCTTCGATTATATCGAAGCCTAATTCAATCAATGTCGAGATGAGTTGATTGGTATTTTTAGGCGCTCCTTTGCCAGTTTTTGCACTCCAACTCACCGGGTCACGTTCAGCTGCAGCGAGCAGTGCCTTTAATTTCGATTCGATCACATCATTACAGTAAATGGTTGTACGTAATGTCATAAAAAAACTCCCTTGGTATGAAATTATATGATATTATAATACTTTGTATGCAGATGGTCAATCGACAACCATTTGCCCATACGCCGGTTCGAAATGGGCGGTGAAGTGGCGCAATACAGCCGGATCATAAGTCATGCGCAGGCCGCGGATACGATCTCGCAGATCGTTCACATACAGCAGCACTTCCGCCAAATAATCCACATGACTTTGGGTGTAAACCCGGCGGGGAAAGGCCAGACGCACCAATTCCATGGCCGCTGGCTTTTCACTGCCATCGGGCTGGCGACCAAACATGACGGAGCCGATCCCCACCGAGCGTACGCCACCCTCCACGTAAAGCACCACCGCCAACGCCCAGGCCGGATATTCGTTCCAGGGGATGTGTGAGAGCATCGCTTTGGCATCGATATAGAGGGCATGGCCGCCGGTAGGTTTCACAAAGGGAATGTTTGCTTGGGCAAGACATTCGCCCAAGTATTCGACCGAGCGGATGCGGTAATGCAGGTAATCTTCTTGCAACACTTCGTCCAAGCCCACGGCAATCGCTTCCAGATCGTAGCCGGCCAGCCCGCCATATGTGGGGAAACCTTCCCCCAGGATCTCCATGTTCTTGCAGCGCTGTGCCAGATCATCATCATTGAGCGCCAGGAAACCATCGATATTGGCCAGGCCATCTTTTTTGGCGCTCATCGTGCAACCATCCACATAACTGAACATCTCCTGGGCGATTTCCAGTGGCGTTTTGTCTGCATAGCCCTCCTCTCGTAACTTGATAAACCAGGCATTTTCTGCAAAGCGGCAGGCATCCAGATAAAAGGGGACGCCATATTTGCGGCAGAGGGCACTGGCAGCGCCGATGTTTGCCATGCTCACGGGCTGACCCCCACCAGAGTTATTGGTCACGGTGATCATAACCAGTGGGATTTGCTCATGTTTTTCGGCGAGCACCTGCTCCAGTGCATCGAGATCGATATTTCCCTTGAAGGGGTGGATAAGGTGGGGCTGCCGCGCTTCGAGCACGGGGATGTCGAGAGCGGTGGCAGTTAAGGTACTCGATGTTGGCACGGGTGGTATCGAACTGGGTGTTGTTGGGCACGATATCGCCCGATTTCAGCAACGCGCCAAACAGAATACGTTCGGCGGCGCGGCCCTGGTGGGTGGGTATCACATGTTTGAGGCGGGTGATCTTCTGCACGGCTGCCTCGAAGCGATAAAACGAGCGGGCGCCCGCGTACGACTCATCCCCCACCATCATCCCCGCCCATTGCTGCGATGACATGGCGCCGGTGCCCGAATCTGTCAGTAGATCGATGAGGATATCCTCCGCTTTGAGCAGAAAAGGATTGTAACCGGCCGCCTTGATAGCCGCTATGCGTTCCTCTCTTGTGGTACGGCGAATGGGTTCGACGGTCTTGATACGAAAGGGTTCGATGATGGTCTTGAATCGGGCTGACATGAGAGCACTCCTCGGTTGGGTTCGTGGGTTGGACACGCTATTAAGTTGATTGTAACGGTTGCGGTATTTCGAATCAATGATCCGGGACATGTGATCGACACTATCTTCTTGTCTACGTGGATGGGTTGGTTCTTCCCTGATCAGAACAAGCGGCGTCTTGGTCCGGCTCCCAAGGCGGTGTATAATGCACGCTTGCCACAAAGGTCGCCCAATCGGGGACCTATTTTAACGACCGAGGTAGCGTGTGGATCAGCAAGAAAAACTGCGGTGTAGCGTCTGCGTCACCGCCTATAACGAAGAAGCCAATATAGGCAAACTGCTGGATAGCATGCTCGACCAACTGCTTTTTGAGGTCGAGATCAGCGAGATCGTCATCGTCGCCAGCGCTTGCAGCGACCGTACCGTGCCCATCGTGCGCGAGTTTATGGACAGAGATGAGCGCATCAAACTGATCGAACAGGAACGGCGCGAGGGCAAGACCTCGGCGATCAACGCTTTCTTGCGTGTGGCAAAAGAGGATATCTGCGTGCTCGAGAGTGGGGACACCCTGCCGCACGAGACCGCGATCGAGCACCTGGTGCGTATGTTCAGGGACCCGAATGTCGGCATGACCGGCGCCCATAAAATCCCGGTGAATACCCCCGACCATCTGGTTGGCGTTTTCACCTATCTGCGCTTGCAGATGGAGCATGAACTCTGTCTTGATATCCCCCGCCTCGGCGAAATGATCGCCTTCCGCAAAGTGTTCGATCAGATTCCGCCTGATGTGGCTATGGACGAGGCTTTTGTGGAAGCGATTATCGTGGAACGTGGCATGCAGGTACGTTATGCACCTGACGCCGTCGTTTACAACACAGGGCCCACCAGCCTCGGTGATTTCGTACGGCAGAGACGGCGCAACCATGCCGGCCATCTCTATTTGCAGCACAAGTATGGCTACAAGGTCAGCAGCCTGCGCAAGCGCAGAGTGGCGCGCATTGCCTTCCGCCATATATGGGATGCAGTGTGGGGTGTCGTGCGTCTGGTGTACGTCTTGGGACTCCTGGCTGTACTCGAAGGCGGATCCCGCTTGCTGGGTTGGTACGACTATAGAATTCGTAAAGATCGACATGTCGTCTGGGATATGGCCTGGAGCCAGAAGACGGATGTCCAGTCGGAGCGGGAAAAACATAGTGAATCAGGTAATGATAGCGCCCGTTCTTCGTTGAGAACCCACGAGTCACAGGGTTAGTAGCATGAAACGGCATCTATCGACGATTGTCAGGCTGGCGATCAGTCTCAGCCTGATTGCGTTTGTGCTCTATCTCTACCGGGACGAATTACCCGCCGTTGCCGCCAGCCTGGCATCAGCTAATCTTGTACTGGTCGCTGTGGGTGTGCTCCTCTTCTGGTTGGCGATGACAATTAACGGCCTGAAGTGGTGGGTGCTCATGCGTGCCCAGGCTATTGTGGTGCCCTTCAAGGCTGTCCTCAATTTCACCTTTGTTGGCTTCTTTTTCAATAACTTGTTACCGGCCAATATCGGCGGCGATGTCATGCGTGGCTACGGCCTGGCGCGTTACACCGATAAATCCGCCGGCGCGGCCGCCTCGGTGGTGCTCGACCGCATTATCGGCCTCTCCGCTTACATGAGCGTGGCCGCACTCGCCGCCCTGATTACGGTTTTTGTAACCGGTAGAAGCGATTTGTGGATCCTGGCGGTGATAGCGATTATGGTTGTTGCTGCTCTGGCGGTCGTCGCCGCAACCCTGCTCAGCCGGCGGGTGCGCAAATTGATCGGCAAGATCTTTGAGTTCTCTTTTTTCAAAGCACTCGCTCCGATCTGGGCATCACTCTCGCAGGCATTTGAGGCTTATCGCTCTCACTCCTCATCTCTGGTGGTGGCCTATGGCATCGGATTGACGGGGATCGCCACCACATCGATGGTGAATTACGTCCTGTCTCAGGCTTTAGGTGGCGGCATTCCCTTTTTGCATATCTTGTTGTTCACGCCTTTGATCGCCATGGTCCTGACCATTCCCCTCTCGATCGGTGGTCTGGGGCTCAGCCAGGGTGTGTATCCGGCCTTTTACAGTCTGGTTGGGGTGGCGCCGACACACGCTTTTAGTCTCAGTGTGTTGGTCTCGGCAGTGCAACTGTTCTGCAGTTTGCCCGGCGGCGTGTTGTGGCTGCGCTGGCGAAAAGCGCCGGAAGAGGAGAAAGCTCCGGCCACACCCAGCCATGCCTGATATCACAATCGAGCAGGCGCGTTTTCTGTATGATGACAGCGATGCCGCCCACGCCTTTGACCATGTCTTACGGGTGACGCGGCTGGCAGAGCATCTTGCCCAGGAAGAGGGTGCGGATCTGCGGATCGTGCGCACAGCCGGTCTACTGCACGATTGCGCCCGACTGGAACCCGACCATCAGCTAGCCGGCGCAGAGAGGGCTCGATCCCTGCTGGCTGGTGAGGACCCGGGCTTTATCGATGCCGTCGCCCACTGTATCGAGGCCCACCGCTTCAGTTGTGATCCCCAGCCTCAAACACTGGAAGCCAGTTGCCTCAACGACGCGGATAAACTGGACGCCATCGGCGCTATCGGTGTGGGGCGCGTGTTCGCCTACGCCGGCCATCACAACAATCGTTTGTGGACAGCACCCCTGGAGGAGTTAGGCGAGGTGGTCGGGGAAGATCGGCGGAGGTTTCGTGAACAATGGGGCGGAACCCAAGACTACACGCCGAGTCACGAACTACTGTGCAAATTGGAATCGTTGGCAGAGGGCATGCATACGGCCAGCGCCCAGCGTGTGGCCGCCAAGCGTCATCGTTTTATGCTGGATTTCTTTGTACGCTTGGATGATGAAGCCCTGGGATCATCCTAGTACAAGGTGGCAGTTTGTAGTAAGCGCTTATGAAAGCTGAGTATTTTGTATTAGGCAAGCACATGTTGCACTTCGACTGGGGAACGAACTTCCCCAGTATCAGACATTTTCGCAGGTGAAACCCCGTCATTCGGGGATGTCGGCCCCGAAAAAGAGGTGGGCCATTTGAGTAAAGTGTATCTGACCA
>JAAENG010000283.1 GCA_024224665.1 Chloroflexota bacterium
CTCAATTTAGGTGCGAGATTGCGATCAGTTCCCCACTGAGGGTGAACAATTGCCCTTTTTTAGGGACAGGGACACTCCAGAAGGTTCATATTTGGAATTGCTGCGGCTGAAGCGACCTGCCGACTTTTGCGGAACTGCCATTATTGTCTTAGGTTGGGCCGATGACACAGACCGTAAAGCGTCGAAAAGGTACCGGTTCTAAACGCGATTGGCTCCCGTTCTGGTTGATCATGCCTACGGTGGTCGTCCTGCTTGTCATTCAAGTATATCCTGCACTGTACACGTTCTGGTTGAGTCTTCAAAAACGAGAACCTTCGGGATGGACATTTGTGGGGCTTGACAATTTTAGACGCCTATTTGGCATGGGCCTATTTGCTGAGAGCGTTGGCCATACAATCGTCTTTTTGGTTGGTTATGCAGGCTTGACCATGGTCATGGGTTTTCTCATCGCCCTGCTCCTGAATCGCAAATTGCGTCTGGCGGGGCTGTATATCACACTGTTGTTTATTCCCTGGATTATCGCCGATATCATCACAGGCATGGTTTTCCGCCTTCTTGTTACGCCTGATTACGGCCTGCTCTCAGGCATTTTGCAGAACCCGGAGATCTTTTCTCCGGATGGGTTGTCTATTTTGACCGCAGTCCGCCCCAAACCATGGTTTGGAGACTTCCCTTTTCCTCCAGCTCCGGCCATGATCTATCTGATCCTTGCTGCATCCTGGCGGGCGTTACCCTTTATAACACTTCTTATGTTGGCCTCTATGCAGACGGTTCCGCATGAAGTCATCGAGAGCAGCCGCATCGACGGGGCCAACAGTTGGCAGATCGTTCGCAGAATCATGATCCCTCTGATGTTACCCACCCTGGTGGTAGCTCTTTTCAGTCTGACGCTTAGCGGTATGAATGGGGTAGGGATGGTGTTTAGTCTCACCAGCGGCGGACCGGGTACATCGACCGAGGTTTTGAGTTATCTACTCTACTCCATTGGCTGGGGTCAGTTGAATTTCGGGCGAGCGGCAGCGCTGGCGCTGCTGATCGCCGTCCTCAACTGGCTGCTGATTTCAGGCACCCTACGAATAACACGTCTGGAGCATAGGAGCGACTGATATGACGAGAAGTTATATACCATCCCGGCAAAACTGGGAGGGACTCTTGGTCAACATCGTCATTATCTTTGTCTTGGTGTTCGCCATGCTGCCAATTGTCACAACTGTTTTGGTTTCCTTCAAAGGTGAGCGAGATATTATCCGCAAGCCACCCAATTTCCTGCCTTGCGATACGCCCGAGGGTTTTAGCCTCAGCGAGTGCCGTTGGACAGTAGAAGGTTACCAGCGTGTCATCAAACCCAAGCCATCAGATACGTCACCGCTCGGCTTCGCGCTTACAGGCAACATGCTCCGCACCTATATTCCGAATTCATTGATGTACGCCATAATCACTTCAGTTCTCGTCGTGCTTCTGGCAGGTCTTTCGGGCTATGCCTTTTCGCGTTATCGTTTTCGGGGACATGGGCTGTTGATGACAGCGATTCTGGCGATTACGGGCGTGCCTCTCCTCACCAATTTGCTCGCTCTCTACCAGATGGGCACAACGCTGCGCAAAGCCGATCTTCCCTTTTACGACGACAGGTTATTCATTGTCGCCGTTTACATGGGATTTTTTCTCCCGCTTAGTGTATGGATTGCCAAAGGATTTTTCGATGCTATCCCGAGAGAACTAGAGGAGGCAGCGCTGATTGATGGTTGCAGCCCTATAAGCGCCTTGTTTCGTATTACCATGCCCCTGGCGTTGCCGGGCCTAATGGCGGTTTTCCTGCTCACCTTTGTGAATGTATGGAACGAGTTCATCGCCGGTTATCTGCTCATTTCCAAAAACGCTTACAAACCGGCGATGTTCGGACTATACGAATTTCTGGGACAAAATATCATTAACTTACAAGTCATCGCCGCAGCCTGTATTTTAATCGCTTCGCCCATAATCATCCTGTTCCTATTCACGCGGCGCAGCTTCTTCAAGGCCATGGTTGAAGGAGCGGTCAAAGGATAAACTGATGTCACAACGTATGGCACTCTACATGCAAGACAAACATCCCATTCGCTATGAGATCGAGATGGTGAAGTATGCAGAGGAGCGGGGGTTCTCTGAGATATGGCAGGCGGATACGCGGCTGGCGCGCGATTGCGTGGTGATGATGAGCGCCTTCTTGGCAGAGACCAAGCGCATGCGTTTTGGGTCAGGTGTGCTGCCAATCTGGACCCGCAACCCCGCCGTGATCGCTGCGACCTGGAGCACGATGTGGGAACTGGCCGGCAAGACAGCCGATGGCCGCAGTCGGGTGATGCTGGGGCTAGGGGCCTGGTGGGAGCCGATCTCCTCACGGGTGGGCGTCAACAGAACAAAATCCCTGACCGCCATGCGTGAAAACATCGAAGCGATCCGCCAGCTGTTCAGGATGGAGGAAGTGACTTACCAGGGGCAGTTTGTGAATCTGGACCGTGTCAAACTGGATGTGGCATTCGGGGATACCTCGCCGCGAGATATTCCCATCTACATTGGCGCCACCGGTCCCAAAATGCTGGAGTTGTCCGGTGAGATATGTGATGGCGTTGTGCTGAACTATGTGGTTTCGGTCGATTACATCCGCGACGCGGTTGAACGAACGCGCATCGGAGCGGAAAGGGCCGGCAAAACGCTCGACGACGTCGATCGCCCAGAGTTGCTGGTCTGCTGTCTCTCAGATGATGATCCCCAAGCCGCTATGATGGAAGGCAAAGCACTGGTGGCCTATTATCTTGGCACTGAACCCCATATCATGAAGGCGAGTAACGTAGACGAGGACCTGATCCAACGTGTCCAGGAATACGTGGGCTGGCCGGCAACTGAAGAGGATTATCGCCGGGCTGCCACGATTATCCCTGACGAAATTGTACGGAACCTGATGGCGGTGGGCACGACCCGACAGTGTCAGGACAAGGTAGCAGAGTATATCGATGCCGGTGTCACCTGTCCCATCCTTTACCCCATGATGGATGACATCAAGCCTGTGATCGATGCCTTTTCGCATTGGCAGCCCTAAGAGCTATGGAGCACGCCGACCACGTTGAGCTGCTGCGGCCGGGGATAGCCTCTACGAGCGGGATCTGGGCAGATTTCGGTTCAGGCCGGGACGCTTTTACACTGGCGTTGGCAGGTCTCCTGGATGCGACCGCTGTCATCTACTCCATAGATCGGGTGAGCCGCTCGCTCAAGGAACAGCAACAGGCTCTGGATCGCAGCCATCCTCATCTTACAATCTATTACGAACTTCTAAGTTTCACAGAGCCGTTGAGTTTGCCCTTGCTGGATGGCATCGTCATTGCCAATGCCTTGCATTACATCGAGCGCGGCAAGCAGGAAAAGGTCATTGTCCAATTCTAGGGTTATCTGAAGCGGGGAGGGCGTTTGCTAATGGTCAGCTACGACACAGATAAGGGCAATCGCTGGGTTCCCTATCCTAACACTTTCCAATCCTGGCAGGCACTGGCAAAAAAGGCCGGGTTTGAGCATACGGAATTGCTGGCCACCCGACCCAGCCACTTCTTGGGTCGATTTTTCTCAGCCGCCAGTTGCTAAGCTCGATCTACGAGGGCGCCGACACCCACGCTGTTTCGTCGAGTGGTGTAGCCCGCTTCCACTCATAGTTATAGAGTTGCTGGAAGTTGTCGACGGCGGTGGGATCGGTCGTGGCGATGCTGTATTCGAGTAGCCCTCCCTCACCCCAGGCGCTGTAGTGTAGATTCTGGCTGCCAATGACCAACATTTCGTCGTCAATCGACAGTGCTTTGGCATGGATGCGACCATCGTAGAAACGGAATTCCACATGGTCACTGAGCCCTCGTCTCTCCAATTCATCCCTGAAAGCTATCATCCCGATGCGGTTCTCCATGCCGTTCATATTTGAGTTCTCGGCTATCACCCGTACATGCGCCTGATTGGTCTCAACCGCTTCCATGACCGCTCGCATCCAGGGCAAGGCATTGTCGTTGAAATTGCAAAGATTAGGATTGATGATCGAGGCGCCGCAGATCATCTCCATCGCAAAATTCACATGAAAGATATCGATGGACTCTTCTGCCGATGCTAATGCCGCGCCAATGGCCTCATCTGCCTCTTTGTAAACACCTGTACGGTAAAGTGAATAGACGTTGGCATCAGCTGTTGTCAGCTCAAACTTGAGCACCTCAGGCACGTGTGATACCACCGCTTTTTGATCGACACAAGTATCCTTCCAATCTGAGCCATCGGCGGGATGAAAATCGCTGCAGTGTTTCTGATTAGCGCCTTCCCACATGTCGTCAAAGGTAGCTAACGAGACCTGGGCAACAGGCCCGACCGTAGCTATCGCCAGATCTACGAGGTCATCCCCCTTGCCCGACGGGTGCTCCTTGGGAAAGTGCAGGTAGCCGTAATTGAAACCGGCTCCCATAGTGGCAGCACCGTCGACAACGACGAATTTAGTATGGCTGTGTGGCATGACGCCAGGATAATTGGCAACCTCCAATTTCCATCCGATGTCAGGATTGACCATCTCTTCGATGCCGGCGTGTCGTAATTCATCCAAAACAGGCCATATCTGGTCTCCCCACTGCAACTGTGAGACGTTGGGGTAATTGCCCAATAGCATCCTTACAGTCAACCCTTTGGGGTAATTGGCGGGATTCGCCTTCACCGCATGATAGAGCTTGGCTATCTCTGTAGCAAACACAGAACCCGGGTTGAGATATTGCTCATCGGCTGGGTCCCACATCATGGTCGTGAACAGAATCTCGTATTCGGCGATACCGGTGATGGCAGATACCTTATCGAAGCCACCGTTGGGCGTCGGCACTGATGGCAGTGCCCCTCTGGCAGCGTTGGGTGTATAAACGATGGTAAGGTATTTGTTGCGACAGTAAGGTGATTGGTAACCTTCGGGATGATAGCCGCCGTTTTCTATGACATCTAAAACAATCGCGTCCAACCTGGATAGCGATTCCTCAGAGCACTCATAGGGTTCCTGGATCGCGTATGCCAACAACTGCCTTCCTTCCAGCGCAGCAGGCCAGGTTTGGTGCATGGTGCCATCTGCATGTGTGGCCACGACCGGTTGACTGATACGGGAAGGTCTACTGACAATTGCGGGCTCAGACCAGCCCTCCTCCGTGAGCACACTCTCGTAGATCAGGTGATTGTTCGTGACCGCACCAAAGATATTCTCGACAACATCTGAATACCACAGCAGATGGGGATTGCCATCTCTATCCTCTGCCAGTACCGGCCTGCCCTGACAAGTAGGAAAGGCTATCGTTTGCATGCCCCCATCTTCGGCCTGATATTGCACAGCTTGACCGGCATCACACCAGGCGATCTGAACCCCACCGTCAGCAGAGATCATAACGTCGGGATCGGAACCATTGCCGAGCGCAGAAGCAGTTGTCGCCCATTGGTCTGATTCATACTCTTGCAACCAGATAACCCCCTGCGTATCAAAACCAAGTGCGAAGTGGTTATCGCCATCTCCCTGCAAAGCGAAACTACCATCCACCCCTCTGGCATCAGGGACGCATCCCTGTGCCATCGAAGATGACCCCATTGAAAATGGCCCTTCGCCCGCTCTCCACATCGAATAAGCGAGACCTTGTCCTGCATTCCATACTGCCATGATCGTATCGTTGTCATCAACTGCCAGCTCTGGTGTTTTCAGATCGCTCACCAAATCATTGGCGCATGCTAAATCGGTAATGTCTGCAAAAATGGCCACCGGCTCAGAACATCCTGAGCCTTCACATATGCTGTAGGCAAAGCCATTGACCGCTGATTCCTGCCACAGGATATGCAGGCGATCGGCGCTATCGACTAAAAGCTGTGGCTGGATGGACACCGATCCAGGTTGATTAGAAACATTGACAATCCGATCGTCGACAGTAAACGCTTTCGCCGCAGTAGAACGATAGTAGATATCACTGCCATCTGTAGAGTTGCTAGCCCAGGCTGCCGCGACCAGGCCGGAGTCCCCTACAGCCAATGCCGGTTCTGCAGCTGGATCTGACACAATCTGATTAGCCAATGTCTGAGGTTCTGACCAGTGCACACCTTGAGTTGAAAGCGATAGCTGCGTCGTAGTCGAGCCAGGTCGAATCGTAATAAAATCGACGATATCACTTGTCAAGCCCATGAGCAGCAACAAGATCACAGCACTCACCCCAACCAGAACCCCGACTTGCACTCGTGAAGGCTCTAGCACTTCGCCCGCCTCACGCTTGTTCGCCATCCAGGTTAAAACCAAACCGAGTAGAGCCCCAGCTATGGCGGTAAAGACAAGTGCGAACAGGAAAAGACGAAGCAGGTTTGTCAGGGCGGGTATGCCTGATATGCTCAAGACATTGACATGGCGAAGTCCGTAGCCGATCAAGCCGGCGCCAATACCGAACCCGACCGCAGATGCCACGATTAGCAACCAACTGTATCTCAGCTTCGCAAGTGTAAATGCCAGAACAATGCCAACGATCACCCCATAGATGACCCCGAACAGGGTAAACATGATGCCGTATTTCACCTGTTCGCCCAATACGCCGTTCTGGTACATGGCCGAGAAGAGGAAGAAGAGCAGCATTGGCACAAGCAAAATACCTTGGCCGACGGCGAAGGCCCAGGCACTGCCCCACACATAACGCATCTTCGAACCCAGTTTATCTACGAGCCACATGAAATAGCCCGTCAACGCGCCCCCAGCCCCTGCACCGATGGCGATGGTCAGATAAGTGAATATCAGCCCAAATAGCAGGCGGATAGTTGCCTGGTTTTCCGGAATTAGCCCAAGTAACCAGCCAATGTACCCAGTTCTAAACAACAACAGCTCAAGAGCAATACCGAGCAATGATCCGACGAAGGTGCCCGCAGCCAACAGAAGCGCATTGCGAAAGTAGTTAGATCGGTTTGTGTTCATGTTTTCAAAGAAACTCCGGTATGTCAGGCACTTGCAAAATAAAATCGACAAGGTTTTGTCGACAACTAGTTTTCATTCAGGAAGACACGGATAGAAAAAAAACGCGGATGAAATACAATGGAGAAATCTGTGTTTCCTTTAATCCGTGTCTTTATCTTGGCCGCAATGGCCAAGTGGCAAATTCAAATGGGTGCGTCCTAAATGAGTTGGAGACATAATGTGTCACCAGGTTTCGACCTA
>JAAENG010000284.1 GCA_024224665.1 Chloroflexota bacterium
CGGCTGGAACACATTCGACTGCATCATCTGCGGCCCAGCAGTCTGAGCCCCATTCACATTACTCGTGTACGCAGCGGCCTGCGCACTCTGTCGGCTGTTGGCTGAATTACGACGAAACGCATTACCCATGGATCGGCGGATTGGAGGGAGTGCCATAATTAGTTATTCCTTTGGAGGTTGCGTGCCGCTACTGACCTGCAGAGTTCACAGATAATCAGATTGTCTCAAATTCGCCTCTCATAGCAAGAGGACAATAAAACTGTCCGCATCTTCCGCTACGGACCTCACCGATCAACGCCGGGCGTAACTATGATTTCGTTGGTATTGCCACCCCAAATGTGTCTCTGTGATCCATGCCTACCTCAATTGGCGCCCACCCCGTATGTCTTATCAATCGCTCCATTCCGTCTGGCATGAACCGCCAGCAGTCAATAGGATATCTGTGCAGCGGCTGAAACCACGGGGCAATCACAATTACGAGCTTCTTTGCATGACCACAGATTTGGCCCATCAGATCGAATGGGTTTTCGCAGTGTTCCAACGTCTGGCCACTTACCACAACGTCAAATTGCTCGTCACACCACGTACCATCCATGACCCGATCGACGTTCGGTCCAGCTTCAAGGTCTGCCCCGGTGTACACAAACCCGCGACTTTCACAGAGTTGACGATACGTACCGTTCACGTCGAATGCGCCGATATCCAGAACAGTCTTGGTGCTCGCGTCAGTCGCGTATTTGTCCAGCATCGCCGCCATTGTCTCAAGTGACTCTCTGTGCATCCTGCTCCCTTTTCCATTTCTTGTAGCTATTCTTTGCCTTCTCCAGTGAATCACCGCCGGTCAAGTGAAACGTCACATGATGGTCATGTTCTGCGAACGCATCCAGATTTATGAGATGCCGCCAGCCCTTGATGATCAGCTTCTCGCACCACCACCAGTCAAGCCCCTGCCCAGATTTCATGCCCTCATCGGTTGGAAACTGTGACAGTAAGCCCACTGCATCACGGTGCAGCAGGCAACAGAACCACGGCAGTTGTTTACGTTCGCGGATGCCTGTCCCTCTGTTCATCGGATACCTGCGAGAACACGAACCTTCGTCGTTGCTTGTCGGACACACCGAAGCGGTATTCGGTAGCATAAGGGTGTGCAGCATCTTCTCGATCGTATCCGGCTCGACACGACAGTCATTGTTAAGCATAAGAACATGCCGGCCGTCACTGCGGTCGATACCCTGTTGCGCCGCGTAGGTGTACTGCATGTTGGTTTCGTTGAGGATGACCTCATGATCTGTCCCCCCCAACGCTGCCAATACCTGTTGCCGTGTTTCGGGCTCCGATCCATTGTCGATATAACAAATATGCGAGTCAATCGTGGACTGCTTCACTGCCTCAATGCACGATACTGTCAGGTGCGGCAGGTCATAACCGAGAATCACAACGTGTATTTTACGATGGCCGTAGTGAGTTTTGATATCCTCGCAGGTAGCGTCCCGGCCGACGAAATTGTGCGATCGAAACACTCCGACCGAAGCACCAGCGTTGCCGATCGAGCTGTTCTTCAGGCCCGGCTCGAAATGCTCAACCAGAGAGTGCGTGAAGTACATGTATTGGCGACGAGCCACCTTCAGCGCCTCACCTGTGGCATAGTCGAATGTTCGCCTCTGCGGCCCTGGCACAGCCGGCCTCTTTCCGCCTTGACGCGGTCGACCAGTCCATTCGTTCATAACTTTCGACGTTGCCAGTAGTTCCATGACTTCGCGTGGCATAATGTATGCTTGTGCCCCCATAATGGAAGAGTTTGGGGTTAGGCACAGGCCGGGCGTTACATCATGTCCCCGCTTACCACCATTCTGATATGTGGCAATGGACGGGCACCACAGACTCAACAGCGAAACGTCTGGCCAGCTGATTTCGCTGAGTGCTTTCCTGAGCCCGACCGAACAAAAGACATCATCCTGAAAATACAGGAACATCTCGGCGTCTGGCTCCAGCGCCAAGACATCATTGATTGACTGCACATAGTTTTGAAGGGCTCCAAACTTCCCGTCACTGCCAAGGTCAGCGAAGCGTTGCGGGCTAATAGTATCCGGTCGCTGCGTCCACGACCCTGCAAACCCATCCGGACGATTGATACCGGGCTCAACAAACAGGTGCGGATTCTCCCAGCCTGCGGCAATTACGCTGTCGACAGCAGTCTGCCATGACTCCAGTCGTCGCGGGGCCACCGTGCAGAACGCAGCCCATTTCTGACGAACAGGCTTACGAAATACTACAGGGACGGTATGGCGGTTCTTGTTTGTTTCCCGAATGCCACTGTTGCCTGGCTTCCGTTTTGCTTGCTTCCCTTGTGCTGCATCTTTCTCCTTTGCCTTCGTGAATGCTTTGTCCTGCTTGATTGCTCCATACAGGAGAGCATAAGCCCCGGACTTCAGGATGACCTCCGCTCCCTTTGAATTCAACAGGGACTGAGAGATGCCGATTGACTCTGCAAGCAGATCTCGATTGCCCAACATCTTATCAACGATATATGACGCATTCGCTTTGCACCAACCAGACCCCTTATTGTTCATTTCACTGACGAGACTTGAACACCCACATCCCGTTGTGCCTTTAACTCCCGTCAGCCATTTAATTGACCTTGCGAGGAATGTTCCAACCCTGCTTTTAGGCAGGGACTGCCTGACAGCCCTCGGAATCGTCGTGACGTGTTTAGCGGGACATCGCGTGAATGTATTCGCTTTACGGCGAGACTGCATCTCGTCCAATCGGGCTTGTGTGGATTCATGCACCCTTAGCTCTCCGTTATATCGATGACCAGGAGAGCACTCCCTGTTCCGGTGCTGAATAACTGTTCACCGCACACCGCAAACCCCTCCACTGACCACGCAATAGCGTCATGACAGATCAGGCACATTTTGCCTTCGCTACAATTAGCCCCACCGACCTGCACGTACAAATCCCATGAGGTGAGAGTCTCGCCGGGAGGAGGTGTTCCGCAACTAAGTTCTCCGCAGGGAACAAAGCAAACATCGATGTCACCGCAGGCATTACTCCCGCCACCAACCCACTGTCCCCCGGAACAACAGGATTCATTGAATTCACCGTCAAGAAGATTACCAATGCAATCGACTCTGCGAGTAGTTCCCGCGTCCACACACACCTGACCAACATCTTCGTCAACGTCATAGATAAACGATATTGGAAATTCTAAATTCGTCCAACAGGCTGTACTGAACGGAGGCTCTGGGTCTTCTGGTTGCTCGATAGCCCCGAGTGAGATTCGGCACGTCAATGTCGCTGGAGGTGAGGGAGGAACAGAATCGCAACACTCCAGGCAAATCTCCGGTTCGCAACTTCCGCAATCAAGGCATCGGATTGAAACTGAATATGTATTGTACCCATCCGTCACCTCAAAGGTGGCAGACATCGAAGCACAATTAGATACAACAATTCCAGAGAACTCAGCGTCCAGCGGTTCCTCACCTACTGTTCCTGACACAGACCCTGTGAGAATACAGTTATCGTAATCATCACGCACAAGCTGAACAGAAATTAGTAATGAACCGCTGGGGTCACAATCAATTGACCCCTCCCACTCTGGTTCTGAGGTTCGACCGTCACACATGTAGCCGACATGCGGAATTATGCCCGTACAACTATCCAGTCCACCTGTATCTGTCACTGTCACGCACAGTTGATCGCATGTGCATGTGCAATCACCACAGAATGGTCGAGCGCATTTATATTCACCGTCCGGGTCACCTTTGCGTTTCTGGAGTTCGACGTGGGTCTTCTTAGCCCATCTAAACGTACCCTCCTCGTACCCGTTTGTATAAGAAACTTCCCCGTCCCAATTGCGACAGGTCACAGTCTCCTCACCATAGTAATCCCCACAGAGAACAGCAGAGAACACTTTGTCGCCATTGAGTGTTATGGAAAATGTACAGGTATAAGGATCCCAGCCAGCAACAAAAACAATTCCACCAGCTGAACCAATCCACTCGTCTCCAGCATCAACCGCAGTTCCGTACTCGATCGATTCCCCGTACGGCTCCCATTCTAGGCAGATGTCGCATGGCCCGATTTTGCAGCACCCACAGCCCGGCTTCAGCTTCTCGGAACATTCAAGTATGGGGGTGTTATCCGCCTGAAACTTTCGAGTGCCTAAGCCGATAACTGTAAATCGATTCATCGGCATCAGGGACAATCCCCCCGGTATTCAATCATAATTAACTCCCAGTGCGCATCGCATCCGGGATAGTCATTCCAGTAAATCGCCATCGCCTTCGCCCCGACGACATCAACATCCTCCAAGTCGGTGAGGAACCCGAAGAAATCTTGAATCTCATACGTTTCGCCATAGCCGACGCCGGGCGGTTCATTGCACCCGGTGTAGCGATGGATGGAATCTACGTGAGTCGTCACATAGCCGTAGTCACAGTCAGCGGCTGTGATAGTGAACGCCATCTGCTCAGCACCACCAGCGCCACCACCTTCCTTCAGGACAAACGCGATATTGTCAGAATTCGGCTCGATGAATATCCGCCAGCCAGAACCTTCATCGGACATGAACCATTCGTCTTCAACTGGGCCGCATGCGTCTCCGATCTCCACGGACACGCCAGTTTTGAATAGAACTGGCTGAGCCCTAATCCACATAAGCGAACTGCTGTAAGCATTCTGTGGTGTATCCACTGGGCCGTTGACGTAATAGATGCCCTCGGCGCCGTCCGGCTTGACAGTGGTGAAAATTCCATCAGCAAACGCGGATAGCCTGACGACTCCGTACGCTGGAACCGTCAGTCTGGTTGGAGGCTTCCATCCCACGATCTCAGCAAGCCCAAGGTCGTGATGGTCATGGTTTCGAATACGATCAGTCATTCCCTTCAGCCCCCTTCTTCGCAAGGACAGCTGAGGATGTTTGGTGATCAATTCGTTCCATCATGTGTTCGCGAACAGCACGATCATGGCGGGACTTGGTATACCGATCGAATTCCATGCCAGCTGAGGCGATTGTGTGACTGCCAGGCTCCCGGTCGCCGTCACTGATGATGTGGCTTATCTGCTGCCGCAGCCCGTCCAGCCGCAGAGCCAGCCGAGGGTACTGGTACACCACCATCTGGGAAACAGTCGCTGAGTATTTACCAGCCGAGGCAGTCGCAATTGCCGCCGCCAACGTATCAAGCGAAGCCTGATTGTTCGTGTTGTTGACGACGTTCGCTATGTGGTTGTCTCCGTAACTGACAATACCCTCACGTCTTTGTGTGAACCACTGAATGGTGGCATACCCCGTCCCGCTGGCGTCAAAGGCGATGTCCTTGTGGTAGCCTGGGAAGTGATGTGTCGTGTTATTGCGGACGGCGAATGACGTTTCGAGGATGAGTTCAGCGGGCTTAAAATTAACATCACCAAAACCTCCGCTGCCAGCATCCTTAGTTTGGAACATCGGATCAGTGAAGAAAACCAAGCCTCGTTCGCCATCGATTTCGAACCTCACATTCAGCACGTCCTCGATGTTGGATGCGACCAACACCCCTTTATCGTTCGACTCTTCAGGCACCATGGCCACGCCGTACACGCGAGCATACTTCCTCTGCGTGGAATTTGTGTCGGTCGTCGCCTTTTCCAGCAGGCGATTGTCCAGTGGAAATATGCGGGTGATCGCATCCAGCGTTTCACCGTCCTCGATCGGGACTTTCAAGTTGCCGTCACTGAACTGCTTGACGCGGTAGACGCGGTACATCGACTGCATCGCCAGGACAAATTCCTCGTTGTCCTTCGTAGCCTTGAGTTCAGTCAGCCCGCTCGGATCCACCTTCTCCCACCCGTTTTCCGGCTTGTAGCTTACGTCGTCAAACAGCCTGTAAACGGAATCCGTGTCCAACGCCACAGCCTCAAGCTCCAGCCGAGCCTGCAGGACATCCGGTCCAAAGCACACGCGGATCGTCTCAGGCTGCAATTTCGCATCCACACCTGACGATACCATCATCACCGCATCAGTCGGCAGGGTGTTCCCTACCCCAATCTCGTGAACAACAACGTCTTCAGTGTCGTACCCCAAAGCAACATCGTATCCCCATTCCCTCATCAGTGCGGACAGGGCCAGTCGTGGCTCCGTGCAGAACCAGTTCACCTCGGGGTAGATGTTGTTGTCGACTCTGGAAACATCGGGGCTCGCTTCGCCGCAGGCTTGCAGGAGGAATTCGACCAGCTGACGCAGGGTCTTCTCTGTGTCCTCGTCACGCTCATCATTACGAATGATGTTGTACCGGCCGTTGATCGGCTCCACGGTCTTCCAGAGTTCCCGACGATCCAGCAGGATGACGGACGTGACGAAGCCCTCGGAGTTGTATGTCGTTCGCGCCGAATCGATTGAGCAGTCCGGCAGGCTCGTTGACGGCTGTCCGGTGTACGTGATTGTGACGGTGCCATTGGTTGCGATACTCGCAGCCTGGGGAACAACCGTCAGGGAGATGGCGTCAGGGTCCACCCCCAGAGTCTGGGTGTACTGCAGTTCCTTGTAGGCAATAACGCCGGGATAGGAAATTGTTGCAACTGACATTACCCATCGCTCTCATTCTTCCCAGCTTCTCGCCCATCCATCCAGCCCTCCAGCCGCTCTACCCTGCCAGATACTGAGATCAAGTCTGCTGTCAGCATCTCACCTTTTTTAAGGCAGTCAGCGTGGCTAACTTTGCATTCTTCGAGGTCGATCCTGACCTGCTCTGTTGCCGCGTCGACCCGCATTTCCAACGCATCCTGCTTCACTGTTTCGCGATTATACACTACCCGAATTCCAGTGACTGCAGCGGTCGCACAAGCTGCAGTCGATGCGAGTAGCCATGTTATCATTTCAGGAGTCACTGGATGTTGTCTCCGTGGTGGGCCGCTTAATAACTGGGTGGTCTGGGTCATGAATCGGACTCATTAACCTGCTCCTGTCAAATGCTCGGCCAGACAAAAGGATTGTTTCCTGGTTGAATCTGAAACGCCGCAGTCGTCCCTTCCATAATATACTGCCATGTCGTCGTGTAGAGTTCACTTCCGTTTACGCGGATCTCCTTGGGTGTTTCGTATGTGATCTTTCGCTGTTCGAGATGCTCAATCGAGGAGTACAGCGGCCCAGGCGGAATAATGTACGCTTGCCGCCCTATTGCCATTCCCTGCTGAATGTAGAAATACGTCGAAGACTGCTGGAGAACCTGTAATTCAGGCGCTGCGTTCAGTGACGGCATATACCGAAACTTCTGCCCGCCAGTGCCCCTGACGGATAGCCGTTCCTTCCAGGCGTACTGCCCACCACCAGTGCGGACCTCAGCACGAATCACGATGTAAAACGTGCGGCGATTCGCATACTCCAACTGCATTTTCCACGGACCTTCGATGTAGCCGAAGAAGGCCACATGAGTGCCGCCGAATGTGTCACTGTTACTGAGCTTATGGCGAGTGGCGGTTGTGCCGTCATTCAGGTACATGACCAGGTCACGGTAGTCATTCGAATAAGCAGACTCGAGTGTGGATAAAGCCGTCGTCAGCCCAGCCTGAGTGGTCGAGACGACAGCTCCAACGATGTGCCATTCCTGAATGTCACCAATGCGACGGTCGAACTTATCAAAAATCGTCTTGTACTCGATCTTGATTCCAACCTCGTCCTGCGCGTGAGCATGGTCTCCCCATTTGAGAATCATACGTTTCTCCCCCACTTCTGAAGATCAGAGGACAGGGACGACAGTTTCATCTCAGCAAACTCCGTCGATGGCCGCGCCGCAAACGGATCAAAGTCTGGGAGGGCTGGCAGGATGTCCTGCAAGCTCTTTTCACCAGCAACGATCGTGGGTAATTGCACCTGATTTCTGGCCACCTGTAATGCCTGATTGAAATCGATCGGCAATGCGTGCGGCGTAATAGTCTCAGTAGTGCCACTTCCATTGATAGACACGCTCACGTCAACGCCCGGATCCTCCACAGGAGACGCAGCACGGGCGTGATCCGTAAAAAACAACAAAGGGTTCGCAGGTTCTGCTACAGGCTGCTCAGCGGCCTGCTGGGGCTCCTGTGGCTCTGCAAACCCAGATGAGTCCTGAGTCTCACCCTGCGTGAAGATTTCAGCGGCTGGTGAAGCAGAGCCCACCGGCAGAACGGGATCCGGGAAGAATCCGTGTTCCGCCGGCAGACTGGCTGCAACGGCGCTCGGTGACTCTGATGATTCAGGAATCTGCGGTTCAGCGTTCGGTGTTTGAGACGTGGATTCTTCGGATACTGGCGTTTCCCGTGGCGATTCATCGTCGGACTGAGGCTCCTGTGCGAGCGCAGGGCGGGCGTCGAGATCAGCCTCACGGCTTAATCCCTGGAGTAACTCAATCTGCGGATCAGTCACCTTAGTGGGCGACTCATCCAACTGACGAGCTACGTAATTCTCCATGAATTGCTGGGTGTCCATATCGCTTGAAGCACATCCCGATCCATTTCCAATTTCTTCGCATCAGCGGACATTCCGGATGCGGGCAACCGACCTCGTTCCATTCCACATAATGGTTGACTGCTGCCCAGTTTCGTTCACTTAATCCCTTTGGCCTGTCGTAATGCCCCTTCGGACACCCTCTGTCTGTGTCGCAGGCAACCTTTGCATGCTTGGGTCGTCTGCGGTTAACGCCACCACCCTGTGATATCAATCCTGTTTCCTCATCGAACCACCACTCACGACAGGTTCCGCAGTCGCGTACGGCCAGCAGTGGTTCCTCGCAGAATAACCGTACGCCGTCTTTCAGGTTCTGTAGGTGTTTCTCTTCGTCTTCCCACTCCATCAACTGAATGAATAAATGCCGCTTCTCGGTTTCCTTCAACGGCCAGCGTGCGAACGTATATGGTGGCTTGAACAGGATATCTTCAGCTTTGAATGACTCTCCTTTCCTGATTAACTCACGCACACGTTTCCGCTCAGGTTCCAGTAAACGCCGGAATCGAATGTCTCCATACTCCTCGGTATACCCGTCATCGAAACTCATTATGTTGCCGCCATCCCCACAGTAAGTGGCGAGACTCTAGTTCCAGGGCCAGTATCACTGCGGTGAGCGAGCAGGGTGACTGGAGTCCGAATCTGGTCTGCGCGACTCATGACAGGCCCAAGAGCTGGTATTCCAATCGCCGTTGCCGCCGTAAACGTGTATGTTCGGTCAGCACTCGCAAAAACGATCACCGTGTTCAGCCCAGTTTCATCAGTCTTCGCCGTCCAGTACATGTCGTCATGCGTGGCCGAATACGGCGTGGAGGTCGCAATGACACATTCGCGAGGACCAAGATGGGCATCTGTCATCGTCGTACTGGCCCCATATTCAATGACCGGCTTATTGTCGACTTGAATCAGGATCCGATCAGCAGATAGCCGACTCACGGAATTGTACGTGAACGTCGACATATCCGTATACGAGAACACGTCTTCAACATCGAGGGCTGTGCCGGCGAACGTGCCTTCAGCTTCAGTCTCTGCAGCGTAGTCGATCTGTAGCTGCATCGGCTTAGATCCCTTGCTGCCGCGTATCGCCCATTTCGTACACACGCAACCTGTCAGCGCGTGAATTGATCCCGCCAGATTAAGGTCCATGTCCCACTGTGTCAGAACATCTGTCGCACCCAGCGAGTAGGTGGTTGCGGGCGTGGTTTCTGTCATCCCCAGAATAGGCCACAAATAGTCGATCACGGCACCAGTGAACGATATGACCAGTGAACCACGAAGGAACACGCGGCCTTTCTGCGTACGCCAGTTCGGCAAGTCCACGTCACCACACATGGCGCCTTCCGAATTACGAACAAGCTCCACTGTGTGCTTAGGGATGATCTGGTCGCAGCAGATGATTTTGGGTGCGCCAGCAGGGGATGCGCCAGAATACTTGTCAATACTGACTTTAGTTTCCCAGCCTACGCTGACTCCGTCTGTTAGGTTGAGCGCCATTTTTCTTGATCCTTAGTTCGACGCATTCGTGCGAAACAATTTACCATCGTGAACATGCGCATCTCACGATCGATCGCCCAGTCATCTTCGTCCGGTAAAGACTCATCTGTAACGTGTACCAGATGCACATGTCCAGCCCTGAATCTGTTGGTGGAATACGGATTGGTCTGCATCCATTCCCGTACGGACACCATCCACTCAAAATAACTCTCAAGGTTCGTGTCGTCGTACCCGTCCGTATCGTCAATCAGTTGTATCAATATCCGAATAACCCGATCGTCATGGCAGAGTGAACCCTGTGACGGCCCACCCTTCATTCCCATGTACGTGACGATAAAGCCTGGCTTGTCGAGATGTCTCTCTCGGCCGCTGCCATCCGGGTTCCGCTTGCCAATCCGACCAACAATGCTGTTCTCAAGCACAGGCGAGATTCTGTCGTCACCAATACCCGTGAAGACGTTCTTTCGAGCCATCTCCTGAAGCGTCTTGACCGTCTCGTTAAAGCAGGCAAATGGCAGGTTCGTCGAAACCATCAGCTCACCGAATCGTTCGAAACAGTCGGCTCAAAGCCTGTCCGTCTCTGAACGCCTTCGATGCGACGTGAGTCAGCAATCGCTGCGGCACGCAATGCCTCCTGCATGTTCCCGCGAGACTGCATCTGATCTTTCTCGTTCGCACGAGTGATGATGTTGTACTGCTGCTCACAGATCCGCATGAATAACTCCCACATCGTGCTGGGATTCACATCCACATGTGACGACAGGGAATACGCCTTGCCTGAAACATCACTGGTCAATGCCCGATTCAGCACTGCAGTTGTGGTCGTCGTGTACTGGGTGATCACCCGCTCATCGGACGGCAACCGTGTTACGTGCCCGGTGTCAGAATCAATCCAGCTGCCCACCTTGGGGGTCGGCTTGTTCGTGTTCGTTGATACGCGGAGAACGCACCCCACACAATCCGTCGTAAGGACCGCTGAGGAGAATGTGACCACGTCTCCAACTGTGGTTACCGTGCCTGTCGTAATCTCCTCGATCGGAAGCGAGGTCATTTGAGCCTCGTACAGAATTCGCAGTTCCCGAGCCGACGCATCCGCTGATGAGAACCAAATCTCCCAGCGGCCGGGATAGTCCTCTGACCTGATCATCGACCATGCGGACGGATACGTTTCCGTGTTCAGAACCTGAGTTCGCCAGAATATGTCTTCAGCTGGCAACCGCATTAAACTGTGCAGGTATTGGCTGTTAATTACTTCGCGGATATCACCCACATCAATCGGCAGCAGGTAACGAAACCGAGCCCAGCGATACGACGTACCAGCCGCAACCGTTGAGGCGGGCTTCGACACGCTGTCCAGTTCAATCACTGTGTCACTGATCCGACGAGCGATCTTGTACTGCACCTCTGAGATAATCAGAACGCCAAACACCGCATTCGTCGGCCAGGTGCCTGACGTGAGTGTCACCTGATTCGTTGATGTGCTGTATGCGATCGTGCCAGTGCTGTACGTGGCATCCGTCTGCACCATGGTCGTGCGGAGGTAATACGCCCAGTTGTTCAGTCCAGGTAAACGACGGTAAGCCTCCGTGATGGCGCGGCGCAACATACGTATCGTCTGATTCTGGTCCTTCCCGGTGAGTCCGAAAACGTCCAGCAGATGCTCGTATGTGTCGCGATATGTGAGGAGTTCTTCCGTCATGGCTCAACCTACGTTTTCTTGGCCTTCTTCGTAACACGCCGCCGAGTCTTGCCAGGGGGTGGAATTTCCGGCATCTCGATCTTCGGGGGAGGAACTTCCACGTCAACTTCCGGCTCTGGCGGTACTTCCTCTGCGGCTGGTGTGGACGTGACCTCGACAACTTCCGTCTCAGAAATTTTTGGCTCGACTGGAGCGGCCGGCACAACTTCCTCCAATTCCAGACCGATCTTCTCACAGATCGCCTCCAGAATGACCTGCACGCCTTCAGCTGATCGGCTTCCAACGAACAGGTTTTTCTTCAGCGCCAGCTTGGTCTGATGCCAGGCTTCGGGAATTGTGAATGGACTACGGTTACCCATTAGAGTACCTCGGCTTTCGTTCCATGTTTGGAAATAATCTCGTGCCTAAGCTCGCCCTGGTCTTTACGGGCCAGATCAGGATTTGACTGAATCTTCTGCCGCCGAATTCGTTCGACGATCTTCGGTGACAGCTTGTGCTTAACCTTGGCTGGCTGCTCAGCACGGCGGGCCTGACGTTCCTTGAGGCTCTTTTTCAGATCACTGAAACTCTGTGTTTCGTTAACAATGGCTCGGGGGTCGCCACGGAATTCAGCGGCCGTCTTGATGTACTGGTCGTCGGACTTAAGTTTGTACCCGTGCTTGGCGAGGTCGGCTTTAAGCCCCAGGACTTCCAGTTCGTTTCCGCCATGCTGATCAAGGATCGAGCCACCCCATCGCCGCTGATCCTGAAGGAACACAGAGGTCGTGATACCGATGCCCGGAGGTTCCTGCATTGCCAGAGTCTCAGCGAACCGAGGCGACATGCCAGACGCGACACGATCCAGATAGAATCGCATGATGGTCTGGTCGCCAGACTTCATCGGGCAATGGCCGTACAGGCGAATATCATCTGGGATGCTCAGTTCTTCAAGTTCCATGCCTGCAAGTGTCATACTGGTGGTCCCTTGGTTTGTACTGATGTGGCTTCGTTTAAGAGAGCTTCCGTTTCCTCGAACAGCAGCTTCTGTACGTGTGTTTCCTGATTGTGAATCATGCCCTGATCGTGTTCTTCCTCACGCTGGCGAATCCGCTGTTCGTGTTCCATCTCACGAACATCGCCGTTGTTCACGACTGAGTCTGCCATCGTTGCTGCAGCGTCGACCATCGACTTCTGCGCTGTAGCCTGCTTCTGGGTAGCCCCGGCCTTCTTGTCTTCCACTTCAGCTGCGGTTTTCGCCATTTCCAGCTGTTGCATCTGCTGCTGCATCTGCTGCTGTTGCTCATCAACGGGTGGCTTCCATGGTGGGAGATGGAACTCTTCAGTTTCCATTTCCATAGCCTTGCCGATGGCATCGAGGAATCTGTTGTGCGGATCTGTGTTCCCAGTTTGCTGAGCAAACTGAGTAAGAGTCGGCAGCAGATATTGCTGGAGCGATTGGACGTTTGCAGTGTCTCTCTCCTTGTCTGGCTTGCGAACCTCAGAAGCCTCAACAGTCGCTTTCATCTCACGTAATAGCACCTCAACTGGTTGACTCTTGAATTCCTGATCCCACATCTGACCGCCGAGCCCGCCCAGCAGATGGGTTAATGATTCACCATCGACATGCATGGCCGCGAGGAACATCTCCAGCTGAGATGCATCACTCATCCACTTGGCAACATCCATGGCCATCTTGTCCGGCCGTACGGATGACCTGGCGGAACGCTCACGAATATCCGACGCGACTCTGACCTGACGAGCGGACTCCCCACGCATGAGTTCGTTCAGGCCAACGGCACGGTCGAACCCTGAATCCATCATTGAGATGGCCTGCAGGATGTCAGTGTTGGCTGGCGACCGCTTCAGGAATTGAATCACGTCACCAATCGACTTCTGCATATTGTCATTGATCGCCACCTTCGTGAAGGCCGCATCCGACTCCAGAGCTTCCTTGACGTTCTCGCCAGCCGATTCCAAGTAGCCGATGATCGTCTTACGGTTCTCCCACGCTTGATCGACGTATGAGGACGTGAGGATGTTCAGTGCGATTAATTCGCCCAGACCCGGTGCCAATGGCGACATCGGCCATGGAGATCCTGATACGGGGATGAAATCCAGCAACGCAACCGGCCAGCGGTTGTCTTTCCAAACAGGGAAGGGATGGCCGTAATTCGCAGTTCTCCACTCGAATGCTCGCTGGGTCTGTTCCGGATCCATGGCTTGCTCGCCAAAGAACCTGTCTGGTGGTGAGTTCAGCGGGAATGGAACTCCAGGTGCGATGCAGAGATAAGCGAAGTCGCCCACCACCTCATCGAATGTGTCCAACCACGCATGTTCGCTCCCGTTCATTCGCGGGCCGACACCGACTTTACTCCAGATTTCAAACCACTCGATCTTGTCAAATGTGGCCTGAGCCCCTCCGCTGCTGTTCGTTTCCTTCTGAGCCTGCTCCCGTACGGACTGTTCCGCAGACTGATATTGCCCCTTGCCCCGCAGCGATCCTTTGGGGAGGTCGAATATCTGCTCAACCTGCCAGATTGGATTCACATGCCGACGCATAATGTAGCCGGCGGATTCTAAATGCTGGTCATTACAGTCTGCGTCAATAAACAGATTCCGGACTGTGTCGTATTGCAGTTTTGTGTACGAATTTTCACTACCAGGGAATTGGTACGTCTCTGGCCACATGACACCTCGGCCAGTGAGCAGGGCTTCCGTGATCCCGGAGATTGCATTGGTCATCAACCCATTCGGCTGTTCCCGCTGACTCCAGGCAAGGTAGTTCTCCATCATGTGATTGGCGAAATCACGCTTCAGTCCCTCAACATTATCCTGCATCGCGAACTGCTGGAATACCTGCTGAACCTGCGGGTCGTTTGGATCACCGAATATTTCCGGTGTTATCTCCAGCGTACGCTGTGAATCTACCTTCCTGTGCGGGTACTGCCAGAACAATGACGGACCATAGATGGCAACGAATTCATGAGCCTTATTGATCGTGATCTTGAATTTAGGTTCCGGCAGATTGCCGTTGAAGAACTTCTTCTTGTGATGTTCATCCCACATGAACCCTGCTGAACTGCCAGCAAACGCCGTACACTGCTCACTCACGGTGTCGAACCGTTGCCGCGCACGTTTACTGGCTGCGATCCGCTGCTCCCAAACAATGCAGAGCGGACGCCAGAAATCAGATGTCATGGACTGTGGACTGTCGAATTCCATTACTGATCAACTCTCTCCCGTGACCAACATCCGTTTTGAATCAAATCCCGGTTGCCGACCAATCTGGGATCACCCCCCTCCATCACGGCTTTGCGAGTAAACGGGCCATGTTCGGAAAACACCTCAAGCGTCACTACGTTCATGCCGTTTGCGTCCTTGCAAACAATCGCCGGCGCCGGCAACGTGTTCATCCGGCACAGTGAATAGAAGAAGACCCATTCACCAGCTTTCAATGCCGTTGATGGCTCCCATGCTTTAGGTTCAGCGGTTGCAGCCGTCATCCTGTTACTCCACACAAAACGTCTTCGCTCTTTGGTTGTTTCCCGCCACCAGCACGTAGAGCCTCAACGCGAAACTGGTGGTATCGACTCATTGTAGGGTCTTCAGGCGAGTTGCCCAGAGGAGGCTCTTTATACTGGGGATGTCGCGACATGAAATATTCGAGACAAACCCGAACATCGTCGCGCTGCTTATCCGCCTGTTCCTCTAACGGCTCACCTTCCTTGTTCAATTTGCGCACGTTTGTTTTCAACTGCTTGACCAGCTGTGGGCACTTGTTCTTAATGATCCGCAGTTGCGGACGGCCGCACAGTCGCATACGCATAGCCTTGTGAACCAGCTGTGACCGCTGCTTGAAGTCAGGGTCGCCGGGCGTGAAGTAGACGCCGTGACGGGATCGCAGGTTCTCTTCCTCGAACGCAAGCTCATACTGATGGCCGATCGTCCAACTGAACCCCATCGGCTTCTGGCGTGCGGCCTGACCGTCGATGAAGAACTGCTCGAAGAATTGGCCAGAGTGCCGCTCAGAGACTCGTGCGGCCAGCTGGTAGGCGTCCAGCCGTGGCACGTAGATTTCGTCGTAGGCGATGTAATAGGGCTCACCCTCGTCCCACATGTGCTTTGGCGGAATGGCACAGAACAGGATCGCTGGCTTCTGAGTACCTGGGTCCAACGTCAGGTAGCGACACCAATCCGATGGTGGCTCCCAGTTATTGGCCTTTAATTCGGCCGTGACCTGATCATTGACTGACGGATCCTTGTACTCGACTGCGTGGAATTCCTCGTTGAATGTCTGGTAAATCCTGATGACATCCGTCGACAGAACACCCTCAATACGAATCAGTCGGTCCCGTTCGGACATCTGCTCCAGCCGCATCTGCTTCTGCTTTTTGGGCAGGAACGGGTTGTCAGTCTGGCGCAGGACGTGATGCTTGCAGTAATGGTCCTCGACTGTGCGGTGACCAGCGGCGACATCTTCAGCCTGCTCCTCGGCCCGCTCAACGACCTCAAGGTATACGTGGCATTCATCACGGGGAATCGTTGACCACTGGCAGCGTCCAGACTTGTCCGTCAGGCGGTTGAGGACTTCCTTGTACCAGTTCTTCTGGTCGATATCCTCATCGAACCATGCCTCGTCCACAGGAACCCCCTGCATGACGGCACCAGCCGACGCGAACGCGAATATCTCAGTACCGTTCCGCAGTGTGATCTTCTCAAATTGATGCAGGCTCTTGTGGTACCAGGCTGATTTGTTCCAGTCGATCTCTGAGTCAGGAATGAACGGTGGGCTCGGCACTCGCTCCTTCATGCGGTCCCAGTCTTCCGGGAACTGCACGGGATTCCATGATCGCCAGCCATTGGTCTTTAAGTCGCGGATAATCCAGAACATACCCGGTCGGAACAGAAACCGATGGATGTTCTGACCGATGTGCTTCAGGTGGTCCCCAATCACCCACATGATCAGTGGGCGGTTCTTCTGATGCGGCAATCGGCAATCTATCGTCTTGCCAGACATGGACGTTACGGGGATATCTCGAGCGATCGAGGCGAATCGTAATGCGGCACTGAATGACTTCGAACCACGGTTACCACCCGCGATCAGAATCTCACTGCTCGGATCTTCAATGATCGGAACCTGATGGTCGGTAACGCGAGCCATCTTCAGGCCGTCCAGTCGACGATTCTGAAGCTCCATTAACCTCTGAATTTTCACGGCTGTGGTCACGCCGGTGCCTCCAGCATCTGTTTCCCGGATGCGATCGATAACATATCAATCAGGTCCGGAAGCTGCTGATACAGAGCGTCTATGGCCGTCTCTCGGAATTCGATATCGACCTTCATCTGGTCGATCACGGTTTGCAGAGCATCGCCCAGGAGAGCCTTGCTGTCGACACCCTCGAACGGATTCGTGGTGGACAGCTGATCGTCCCGCTTCGCCATCATTCCCATAAATTGCTGGGAGAGGCGTTGTGCGGTCTTGTGGTCAGGGATGTGGTTCTCACGAGCTTCATCCGACAACCCCAAGCCACGCACCTCGTGGTACTGGTCGATCATGTCGGACGCCATCGAGAACTCAAGATCCTTCATCCGCGATATGCCGCGATCCACCTCGTTGATGAATTCAGGTCCGGATACAGCACGAAGCTCTTTCAGCTTCTCGTCGAAGTCGCCGCCGGACAATACCAGCTGAGTGGCCAGCACGCGGCGTTCAAACTCCGGTATGCAGGGATCGCAGATTATGGACTCACCACAGAACGCACTTGGTTCTTTGGGAATACCACATCGCCAACACTGCAATCGGTCACCGATCGTCAGCTGCTTACGCAGTGATTCGCGAGCAGCCTCAGATGGTAAAACCTGATTGAGTTTGCGCAAGTAAATTGCCAGATTACCGTCTGCCATGTCGTTGCCCCAGGCATGCAGGTTCTGTGACTACTTGCCCTTTTTAGTGGCGTTGGCTAACTTGTCTTCGACGATGGGCGTCCCGTGTTCTTTGGGAAGCTCACCGTGATGTAAAGTGAATTTCATCGGTACTATCCGCTTAAAATTCTAATCGGAAATTTTTAATGGCAGAGACAGGAATCGAACCTGCGACCTAACCACTGTCCCACTCTGTGCAAGTGTTTAATACTGGGGAAAGTCCATCAGGGCGCGGATGTTTTCGTCAGCACCAGTCGCTGCCTCGATAGCAACACCTTCGGACAAGTTGTCACCAACAGTCGAGTCGGTCACAACCTTCCCAGAAGCAGCACCCTTGAGCTTGGCGTTGGCGCTAATCGCAGCCGAGGAAATCACATCCATAGGGCCAGCGATGAAGATCAGGCCAACGTCACCAGCAGCTGTGCTGGCTGACAGGAATGGATCGACGATACCATTCGCTTTCTCAGACGCCCCTGCCTGCTCAACGCGAGTGCCAGCGTACCCTGATGTCCACTTCACTCGTGAACCAACAGCGTAGGCGCCACCGAATCGAACGCGGCGAACGAAAATCGGCATACCCGAATTCTTCAGTCGCTGCTGATTCGCGGCAGAATTTTCGCTGTCTTCAACAACACCGACTTCACCAAGCAAACGAGCCTTGTCAGGCACTGCGTTGATGACACCGACTTCTTCGTTCAGGAGTTCCCAGGTCATTACTATTCTCCCAGTGGAGCGATATCGAATATTTGAAAAGGAGGGCACCACCGCCGAAGCGGAGGCACAGGAACGTCAGTGGTTTAATGCTTACGCATCAGCGTAATTTGAGTATTTGATGAGGAATTTTGGCTGCATTCTCATGTTGCCAAACACAGTCACTCGCATCAGGAATGCAGCGTATGTTTCGTCCCATGTTGGGCCAAACGTGTCGACCATACTGTCCTCGCCACCACCGTTGATGGTTTCGAGGAAGAAGGCTTCCATGTGGGCGGGACAGATGCCATAGCCGATGTCTGTCGGTACTGAGTAGTCACAGGTGAGTACCGTACCGTCAAGGTGCAGTGTCTTCTGTGGGAACCCGAGATCGCCCATCGTGTAAGGATGAACAGTTCGGAAACGAGTCGCGTAATGGTTTTCAGCGTTCTCGTACAGGTTCGGTGCCAGCAGGTTAATCAGCGGCAGTCCTTCTGCGTTCATGTAGCCGTTACGACCACGCATGACAGATGAACCGAAGCGAAGAACTGCATCGCAGTTGTCTTCCCATGAGCCAGCGGTCGTCCATGCACTTGAACCCCAGTTAATCAGCAATGGACTGAAGTAATCATACTCCGTGTCCCCCTGCCCATACGGGAAGTCGTTGGCCAGACCAGCGTTGTAACGATCGGCTACTGCGAGATCAGTTGTCCACGATCCACCCAACGCACCAAGCGCGGTGCTGAGACCAGCATAAGTGTCGGACGGAGCAGCAACCTTCTCAGTTACCGTCGTGCCACCATCATCGGCAAGGCACGATTCGAAGCCGTTGAAGCCACCGTCATAGGCAGCAGAATCACCGTCTCGATACATCCATTCTTGAAGCCGGCGAACCATGGACTTGCCAAGGTTCTTCATCTTCTGATCGTACAGATTGATCAGCTGATTTCGGCCACGATTCTTCTTGTACTGACCTTCTGTCAGCAGGTCCGAACCAACGTAGTCGCGAACGTCGATCTGACATTGTTTGTACGGGTTGTGGTTCTGAAACGTCTGGCGTGTGGTGTCGGAACCAACACGGATTTCCGGTTCATATGCCTGGACCTGCCAGATTCGGCTGAAGTCGTTGGCATTGAATTCCATCATCCCATGCTGTTTCATGAGAGCAAACAGGACGTGACCGCGATGGGTCAGGTCTGCAAAGCCCTTCATGTACGTAGGAGCAGCGCCACGAATGACGTTAATATGCTCGTCAGCTGTTATCGCATCTGGTGTAGGCATCGTTACGAACTCCTGTCACTCATTCAGTAAGTGATATCTCGGATTGGGCTATTAGACCTGAGAGGGATGGCAAGCCAGCCTTACCTTTGGGCACGCCTGGAGCAGAAGCAGGGGCCGAAGCCGCATACTCCTGAAGCCGATTGTGACCGTTCCCATTCGAGTTCGTTGCAGCTCGTTTTTTCGCCTTGCCTGCCATTGATTCCCGTGGCGTAGCTGGCGTTTTGGGCTCGGTTGCGGAAGCAGCCTGTTCAGGCGTAATTCCAGCAAATTTAAGGCTATCGATAACCTTGTCGTGGGCTTGGAGAGGGCTGAGGTTCGGAGATTCCTGCCGGACTCTCTGTTCCCACCGCATGTATTCTTTGGCGTACGGCGTCAACGCGCCAGACTCGTCCCGCAGCGTGGTCTCGGCCCGCCACTGGTCAATCGTGTTGGTCGACTTCAGGGTGGCCTGATCGGCAAGCTGCTGCTTAATCGCGGACAGTTCGTCCTGCAGAGCCTTAACCGTGTCGGACTCAGCGACCGGTGCTTGATTCTGCTCAATGAGCTTGGTCACGAATCCCGTGGGATCCTGTGAAAACTTCATGACGTTCGTGCGAACAGCCACGTCGTGCTTGTTGTATTCGTCAGCAAACGACTGGAATGCCGGTTGCTTGGGTGTCCAGGTGCCGTCTTCGCCGCGAGTGATCAGATTCTGCTGAGCCAGCAGCTGAGCGTCTTCGGAGATGTTGGCCGTCGTGAATGAACTGGCCGGCGGTTCCGAAACGGCTGAAGCTGGTTCCGGTGTGACCGGTGCAGCCTGCTGTTCCTGATACTTCTGGAATGCTTCCTGATGTGTCTGGAAGTTTTGGTAGTCTTCGCTGTTCAGAACTTCACTGGCCTGGCTGAGAGCCGTCGCGAAATCTTCAAACGCGGCGTTGTCGTCGTCGTAACTGTCGGCCGCGATTCCTAATCTGTTTTCCAGATTCTGTCGCAGATTAAATGCGGCAACGTCTGGTGTAGGAACTGAGGGCGAATCGCCTGATCCCTCAAGCACGTCCGAAAGCGACGGAGGAGGAGTCGCAGGCGAAGCGGCTGGGGCTTCAGCAGTAGGAGGAGGATTTACCGCTGAATCAGGAGATCCGCCATCAATCGGGTCGACAAGATTTCGCAAATGTTCTGTCATGGGTGTGACTGTGAGGTCACACCATGTTCAGTACCAGCCCTGTTAGGCTCGTTTCCTGCGACATCTGTTTTTCAGACGTTCTCTGCGTTACCTGTACAACTTGCGTTCTCTGTATCTGTGGTATGATTCGGGCGTAATCACGTTCATGAAACTGGGGGAATCAATATGTCGCTGTCACCGAATGCGTTTCGTATCAAGCTGCAGAAGAGCGGAGTCAACCGTTCAACGGAAACCATCAGGAGTTGGTGCGAGAAGGGACTGCCTGGCGCAAAGAAAATCGGCGGCACCTGGGAGATCCCGGAAGCCGCCGTGAAGCTGGTTTTGGATGGACACTGGAGGTTACGTGGTGTGGGGGCCAGTTAAGGACTCAGCTCCATCTCTTCAATAGTCATGCCATCTCCATAATACGGTCTCTCGCATCTCCAAAGATTTCAGGTTTAACAGATACGTAATCCACGAGCTTGCTCCAGGTTTGCCTCTTCCAGTTAATTAGCCCCTCCGTGCCTATTTCCGGATGAATCTCTTTCGTCTTCTTCCAGCCCTGGTTCAAAAGTGCTGGAGTGAGCGAGCGAGTCTTCCTCCTAATCATCACCCTCAATGACAGTCGCTCTGCTGGAGTGGACTTTAAGCGATGTTTTTGGAGGCTGGCGCCGTGGATCGGAATCGGCCGACGCCCATCACGTTCAGCCATGGCCTGCTCAACTTCACGGGTCAGATTACCCCATGTCGTCTTTCCACGGTTGTTTATCATTTCGTTGATCTGAATCATGCGGTCCAGTTCGCCGTGATCCACCACCAGTTGAAGACCATAGGGAATCGCCCCTGACAGCCGAGTCAGCCAGCGGGGCGTGTGCGGCCCAATCCACACACCGAACTTCTCACGGTGCTTCTCCATTGATAATCGAATACGGCTAGACTGGTCTTCCCACTCCCATTGTGCGGCCATCGCCAGGGACTGCAGCAACCGCATTCCGCTGCCCTGGTCTGTGCGAATGCCGTCTCTGATGAAGTGCAGAATTACTCCACGGTCTTCGAGATCCTGCATGGCGCCTGCCATGTCTTTGATCGAACGAAACGCTCGGTCGGCACACAGAATGTGAACGTGATCGCCTTTCTGAAACTGAGCCCACAGCTTCGACCCCTCTGGCCGTAAGCTCCAGTCAACCTTGAACGCTGAAACGCCGTGATCGACAAACGTGTGCTGCTCAGGGTAACCGGTGTCTCTGCAGAATTTCTTCACGGACTCATCGACGATTTGCTTCTGGCTGACTACGGACTGATCGGATGTTGAAACCCGCACGTAACCGAACACGCGGCCAGCAGTGACCTCTATGTCCTGTCGTCGATCTCTCAGCATGCGGTACGCGGCGCCCCAGTCGTTGCCTTCAGTCTCACGGTAACGAATAGGCTTGACGGTCTTGCCACAAGTCACGCCAGTTTCCGCAGCAGCCTCGCAAGCCGCAACAGACCCTGCTGCCTTCTTGCGTGCTTTCCAGCCTTCACGAGTTCGCTCTGACACCAACTCGCTTTTTAGTTCTGCGATGTTGGCTTCACCTGTCAGAATGAATCGCGTCATGGGCGTGTCGTGTTCGCCGCCGAAGCCGATCTGTCCTCGCGCAAACCTGACCTCAATGCCGTACTTCAGGAATTCCTTGTAGCATATCAGGAAGTCCTGAACCGATCGCCAGCCACGATCCAGACTCAGCATCACGATCACATCGCCTGCACGCATCTTGGCCCACATCTTCCGGAAGCCGGGCCGTTCGAATAGCGGTGTTTTCCAGGCACTCACGCCGGGATCGTACCAGAGCCCATGCACATTTGTGTTGCCACGATGCGAGGACAACTGACCACCCTGCTGGTCAATAAAGTCCATCGTCACCTCAGCCTGCAGTGGCAGTGAGAGGTTGTTTTCAGACTGGTCTTTGGTTGACACGCGGCAGTAACGAAACACTCGCTGTGGACGAGTTGCAACTTTCAGCGGCCTCAGAAGACTCTCATTCCGTGTTGGACATATCATTGGTCTTTGCCTTTTCTATTCTCTTTAGGTTAATTCGAAACGCTACTGCCTTTGAGTACCAGCCCCCGCGATCATGACGGACCTCAGCACCAGCTGCGCGTAATGCCACCATGTCGCGAACCATCGTGTTGTACGTGATGTGGTCGTCGGAATTCGCACAGGCTTTGTTGTATGCCGCCACTATTGCCGGTCGCGTCTGCGGTGACTTCTGGCAATAGTAGAGGTACAGGTCCAGCCAAATTAAACGGTCGCCTTGGTTCACTTACCCCCCCTCCGCTGTTCGTTCTTGTGGCACACATGGCACTTATTCCGAACCTTGTCCATTTCCAGAATCAGTGTCCGACCGCAACCACATCGTTTCTTTCGCTTCGACATTACTTCGCCTTTCCGAATTTCGCTTTAAGCATCTGACTCTGACTTTTCTTCGCGTCATTACCCTCGGCGTGACTTTCTCTCGCAGCCGATGATGGCTCCACTGGACCGCCACAATGCTTACAGCGAACACCCGACACTCGCGTCAACTGCTTCTTCGAAACCATACTCCGCTTGCCGCAATAGCGATCAAGGCACTTCACCCAGTCACGAAACCTTCCCATCGAATCAACTCCTCTAAAACCCACCCCGCACGGTCATTCACCTGAATTACCAGGAAGAACGATCAGGCCGTTGCCAACATGGAAAGGACATGAAAAACATGCTGTGGCTAATGCAACAACCAACCGTGCGGAAGTGGGGACACGGATTCAACAAATCATACACACAACACTCACGCCTGACTACCTAAATACTGGGTAGTATTCCCTCTGGGCGTAAAAAAAACCGCTGACCCGTGTTTTCTCACCAGACCAGCGGTTTATTACTTTAGACCACTTTAGACCACTTCTCTACCAGACTCTCGTCGTGTACCCGTACGCTGTCACGGACGCCTTCGGGGGGCCGTTATGCGGCCGACAGCTGCTTGTCCCCACGCCAGTCCCGCAGAAATAACAACCAGCGGGCGTGCCACGCGGATGCCAGGCATTACCCTGACCTCGCTCAGCCTGCAACCTGCACTCTTCCTTGCACCACGCCTTCAGGTACACCGAATGATCACTCGTCTTCAGCTTCGTCTTCTCAATCGTCTTAGTCGCAGGAGCTGCACATGAGCCCCCTGAACACGCCGACTTGGAAACGGTGCTGACTCGAGTCCGTAATCGATACTGACGCTTCGCCTTCCCCGACTTACACGATCGGCAACCAGATCGGCCAGCCTCCGCATCATTCGGAAACATTCCAACAGCCAGAATCAACGCCAGTAACACCCAAATTCCACGCATCTCAAATACTCCGTTCAAAGGAAACAACAATCTCCAATCTCCATTCAGGGTGGGAGTGTAACATATGTAAGGCCGGCGGGCAGGAGTCGAACCTGCATTGCGACCGAGATTAACCGATCGTGATGTGAGAAGACCTTCGGCCGAATCAACCAGCCTGAGCCACCTCACCCGTCTATCGGATTTTACCTACCGCCGGATAATGTTCTCAAAACATGCTCAACAAATTTTCTGTACGAACCCACATTCGAAAACCAAGGGCGGCATCCCCACCTCACTGGCTTCCACTCGCCGTCCGAATCTTTGAATGCACCACGGGGTTCCGTTCGCACCACCGCAGGCTTCCATTTGCCGTCCGAAAAGACCTCGCCGCTGTGAACGAACCGCTGCCACTTCGATGGATCACGCTCGATCGCACGTCGTAATGTGTGAAGTTTTCCCATCAGTCTCCCCAGCGTTCTGTGTGTTGCTCTTCTTCCGCCTCCTCAATCATGAGGCCAGCCTTCACGATATACCCGGCCTTAGCCATGTCGAACACGACATCAAGCGTCAACTGAATCTTCCTGCCATCGTGTACGACGGCCAACGACTGGCTCTTTGTCAGGTCCAACCGCTTGATGTCCCCCTCGGTTATCAAGTCAGTGACTACATATTCTTTCATCGAATTCCTCCTCACAACTTCGCCGCCCAATAAGCGGCCTCTGCCTCCACAAACGGATTGGCACGACGCCAGTTACCGACATGGCCCAACAGCAAATGACAATTGATCCCGAACCGTTTCGCCTCGCACAACGGAAGCAAATTCGATACATCCAGCTCTAAATCCGGGGCC
>JAAENG010000285.1 GCA_024224665.1 Chloroflexota bacterium
CTTGCACTTTTCTTGTAACTCGGACATCATTGAACTTCTGTAGTAACGGCTCTAGGTATTTTGACAGTTTTTTTTCATAGCATAATCATAGCCGCATCTCAGTATTTGTGGCTAGTCTGACTTTTCCAGAGTTTTCAGTATCTTATCTTCTCTTCTCTCGACAGCTTCTTACTGGGTTTTGTTTTGCTTTATTTTGCTTACAATCTCTTCTTTCTACTCACTTTTCCCGAACAGCGAGAGGATCGTTTCGGTCCGATTAGAATGCCCCCTGCCCTACATGTTGAGTCGTTAGACAAGATGAAGAAGACCATCCTGACCATCATTGTTGTTTCATTATCTGTGTTCCTGTTGAAGGAAAATATGCTCAATGCCGATGAGTATGTGTGGACCGATCTCTTTGTGCCCTTAAGCATTGTAGCCATTGCCGTGGTCATTAAATTGATTAACTTTGAAGAATAGCGGTCGTGTAGATTAACGGTCCAGCTATTATCACATCACTCTTACAACACCCGGGAGTAAAATATGCCTCCGTTTTTCGAACTCATAGATTCGGTCTTTGCCACTGATAGCAGTGTTCTTTTTTATAGCATCATCTTGTCTCTGCTAATCCCATTAGGCGCCTGGATCATCTATCAGATACTGAAGCGCGTAATCAAGAGGCAAATCAAGGATGTAACGCAAAGGCACTCCCTACGTGCACTGACGCGCAATTTTCTCTTCGTCACCGCAATCACTATGATTATCCTGGTATGGCTGAGACCTCAACAAAATCTGACGGTCATTATTGGTCTCGCAGTAGCGGGTATCATTCTGGCATCGCAGTCAGCCATCAGCGCTTTTGGCGGTTATTTATTGATAGTCTCCAGCAATCTCTTTGGCATAGGCGATCGCATCTCCATTAATAATGTCATCGGTGATGTCATGGATATCGGTTTCATGCGCACGACCCTAATGGAAGTTGGCCAATGGGTGAAGGCTGACCAATACACGGGGCGTATTGTGACTATTTCCAACAAGACACTTTTTGACAATCCAGTGTTCAACTATACCCGGCATTGGGGTTACTTGTGGGATGAAATCATGATTCCGGTGACTTACACAAGTGACTGGCGGCGAGCGTCCGATATCATGTCAGACCTGGGGAATAAATACACCGCTCAGTTGCAAGAGGATGCTGAAGCAAAATTGACCAAACTAATTGATCGCTTCCCACTGAAACAAACCACGGTTGAGCCGTCGATCTATTTCGTCATGACCGATAACTGGATCGAAATCACATTGCGCTTCGTCGTTGATGCCCAGGAACGGCGAAAGGTCAAAGCCCAACTATATCGTGAGCTGCTGCAGCAATTTGAAGAAGAAGAAAATGTCACCGTTGCCTCCGCGACTTTTGACATCGTCGGCTTTCCAAAGAACCAGGACGCCCCAAGCCAAAGCTGAATGGACCCCGGGATATCAGCCTTCAGGGACGCACCTTATAGCATCATTAAACGCAAAAGGGCTGCAAACATACCTGACTGTATGCAGTGTATGTCTGGCTCGTATACACGCAAGAACAGGGGATGAGATCCAAATCTTTGGCTATACAGGCAAGGAAGAGGGATTCGCTCAGGCGATCACCGATTTCAGTGTAGCTCACGCCGATTAAACCAAGCAGGACCATGAGAGATTAGACAGAGTTCTGACGTTCGGCCAAATTGTCGCGGAGACAGGCATATAGAATAATGCCACGATAGTGCCATAGCCATTGCGACCTCTGCAACCAAATCAAATTTATAGAAGGAGGTGTGTCTTGTCGGCCGATAATCAAGCAATTGCATCCTGGTGGGAAATATCACCAGAACCACTCTTCAAATCTCCTAGTTCTGACGGACTCTGTGGATGCGACTCCGATCCTGTCTTGTGTCATTCTGAGCGAGTTTTCGACGCCAACACACATCGAAAAATACGGTGCTTTTCGAAATAACCTTCATTGACAGCTCAATTCAAGCGAAGAATCTCGCGTTTCATGACCGCGAGACCCTTCGCTGGTGTTTCGAGGCCATGTGTATTGCGTGTTTGATCCGCTCAGGGTGACACATTGAGAGGCAACCACAGAAAACCGTAGAATCAGCAAATATCAAGGGTTTGACGACTCTTCGTTGAATATCCAGTTCTCGGTCTGGGTTCGGCGTGAAGCGTTCCTGAGCGTAAAAACAGCACTTCAGTTGGAGATCAAGGGTGCATTCGACCAAGCCGGCATCGAAATACCATTCCCGCATCGAATGCTCTACACAGGCAGCGTCACCGATCCTTTCCCTATCAGCATAGTGTCACAATCCTAAAGCGTGGGTATCAGTCTCACCACAGACGCTACCTTTGAGGAAGTTTATCAGGCCTGGTTGGATGTCGAGACCCTTTTCGATATTCGCGAGAACATCGATGTGGACTCCTTGCGCATGGCGGAGATAGACCAGGGTCTGCGCGATTTCACTGTGCTCGTCTATTTCGAGCTGCCGCAAGCGGATGTGCTCGAAACCATCCGCGTGGGCCGTCGCCGCCTGCAACCACTGTTGGCGTGCGTCACTGGATCAACGGCACCCACGATGACGCATAGGAGACAGAGAGGCGCTCCGCATCACCCAGGGGTATCCCCGACAGCAGGGGCCAGACCTGAAGCAGGCAGATTTGGGATGGCACCACGAGACCATCTCATCTCTTAGCTTAAAATCAGTTGACATGTTATGTGCACAAACGACCCAAGATATGATGCCGCTGAAAAAACCAGATGGGGACAACGCTGACAAATACGGGGCACTCGGCGTCTGTTTACGCTGTAAAGTCATCTATTTACGTTGCCGGCAACTTGTGTCTTCCCGCGATTGCAGAGGCGCTTTTGCGGATGCTGAATGCGGGATGGCGTTGGCGGTAAACTGCTGGACGCAGGAGCGAGTGGTTTGACGACGGCGAGAGCGCAGCTTATAATCAGTATACTATCCCTCGCCAAATGGAGCGAATGATGATTGAAGTGACTATCGACAGCGTACGTATCAGCCTGATGACTCAACACCGAGTTGTGGTGCTGCGCGAAACTGATTCACAGCGTTATCTACCCATTTGGATCGGTGCGCCTGAGGCCGATGCCATTACCTTGCGTCTGCAAGGGGTCCAGGTCGAAAGACCCGTGACCCACGATTTGCTTGCACGTTCGATCAGTACTTTGGGTGCTGAGGTGCAGTATGTCGTCATCAATGATCTGCGTTCTGACGTATTCTACGCCCAGATCGTCCTCGAATACAATGAACGTGAGATCAAGGTTGATTCGCGTCCGAGTGATGCCATCGCCCTGGCCGTACGGTCTGAAGTGCCTATCTACATAGCAGAGAAAGTGATGAGTGAGGCGGGACGGTTGCCCGATAAGGATGTCGCTCCCGGCATATTGGAGGGAGATAAGGGCGAATCTTCCGAACCTGAAGTAAAAAGTGAAGATCTCGGCGTGTTTGCTGATTTCATCGAAGAACTGGATCTTGATGATCTCGGCAACGATTGACGACCTATTGCGCACCATCCATCCGATACATGTTGTAACACTTGTTCAAGCGACGCCTGCCAGACAGGCGTCGCTTTGTCTCTAACTCTTGTGGTGATAGCGGCCAAAATGAGTACTTCCCCCGACAAAACGGTTCCAAGCAACATAGAAGCTGAAACGGCGTTGTTGGGATCCCTATTGATCGATCCCGATGTCATCGTACAGGTGGCCAACACCATCGTTCCAGATGATTTCTATCTGCAACGCCACAATTGGATTTACGATGCCATCAGGCATCTTCATGATCAACGCCAGCCGGTCGATTTTGTCACTGTGACCGACCTGCTTGATCAGCGAGAACAGTTGTCCGATGTGGGCGGGGCAGTCTATATCAGTTCGCTCATCAATACAGTACCCACAGCGGTGCACGCCTTCCAATACGCACAGATCGTGCAGCGCAGTTCCACTCGTCGTCACCTGATAGAAGCGGCGGGAAAGATAGCGCGAAATGCCTATGACGAGACGCAAGATGTCGAGCAGGTGGTGGATGATTCGGAACAACTGCTCTTTAGTATTTCCGAGCGCCGGCTAGAGCGTGATCTGACGCCAATTAGCCACATTATGCGTACGGTTATGGATGAACTGGATGAGCTGCATCGCCGGCAGGGCGAAGTGATGGGGGTTCCTTCAGGATTTCGTGACCTCGACAAACTGCTGGGGGGGATGCAGAAATCAGACCTGCTCATCGTCGCCGCCCGTCCCGGTATGGGCAAGACTAGTATGGCTATGACCATGGCCTTGAATTCATCCAAACGCTATGGCGCACGCGTAGGGGTCTTTAGCCTGGAGATGAGCAACGAGCAGCTTGTAACAAGATTGCTCTCGCAGGAATCACGCATTGACTCACAACGGCTGCGATTGGGGCAGATTGCCGAAAACGAATGGGGGAGATTAGCGGAGGCTGCCGGTACCTTAAGCGAGTGTTCGATTTATATCGACGATAGCGCCGCCCTCACACCCTTTGAATTACGCACTAAAGCACGCCGCATGCACGCCGAACATGGCATGGACCTGCTTATTGTCGATTACATGCAGCTCATGCATCTCGGATCTCGGTCCGAAAATCGAGTCCAAGAGATGAGCGTCATCTCGAGATCTCTGAAACAACTGGCCCGCGAGCTCAAAGTGCCGTTGGTGGCGCTGTCACAGCTCAGCCGCCAGGTGGAGAGTCGGGCCGACAAGCGCCCGCAATTGAGCGACTTACGCGAGTCAGGTTCCATCGAGCAAGATGCAGATGTCGTCATGTTCGTATTTCGCGAAGATGTCTACAAAGAAAACAGCGAACGACAAAATATCGCCGAAATTATTGTCGCAAAACATCGCCATGGCCCGACCGGAAGTATCGATCTTTTCTTCGAGAAAGACTTTACGACCTTCCGTGAGATAGCCGTAGTGACCGAGGATATGCGAATAGGCTGATGTCCGATCCCTTGCGTGGATTCTCTGGTTTCTCGGCAGGTAAAACGCGCTTTACTTGCCTGCCCAACGCGTTTTACACTGAAATCCTGCCCATTGTCGACGATCTGGCAGAGTTGAAAGCTATTCTGTATGCGTTTTGGCGATTGGATCAGGCGCATGGCGATATACGCTACGTACGATTGAACGACGTGTTGGTAGATCTATTATTTTTAGAATCGTTCTCTGCTTCGGCATCAGAAAGAGAAGCGCGCGTACGTGCTGCCTTTGCACGCGCAGCGCAGCGAGGCGTTCTCCTCGAGATCAAGGTGCTGAACGGCGATAGCGAAGAATTGCTCTATTTTTTGAACTCGGCAAAAGGGCGTGGCGCCATTGAACGCATCCGCCGTGGTGAGATCGACGACCTATCTCTTGATCTGGATGATACCGTGTTAGATCTGGCGAGAGATCGTCCGAACATCTATTTGCTTTATGAGCAAAACATCGGCATGATTACACCGATGATATCCGAGAAATTGCGTCAGGCAGAACGTGACTATCCTGACGACTGGATAGGCGATGCCTTTAACGAGGCGATCACAAACGACAAACGCAACTGGGCGTATATATCCCGCATTCTCCAAAACTGGGCGGAACATGGCAAAGAAAAGTCCTACCAAACTCGATGATGTCCTCCCTCAGGTGATGGCGGACATCCCTGCCGGCGCTACAGAGCAAGGCGCGAGATCAGCGACCGCCTTGGGTGATCCTGACTGTCCCATCTGCGGTGGCTTAGGATTTTATCGTAAGGATGTACCAGTTGGGCATCCAGAGTTCGGTAGAGCTTTGCCCTGCAGATGTGTTGAACCCATTCTGCAAGAGACACGAAAAAAGGAGATGAATGCACTGGGATCGATGGAAGCGTTGGGCGAGATGACATTTGAGCGATTTCACCCCGAGGGTATCGGTCTGCCCCCAGAACGACAGCAGACACTGAGTGCAGCTTTCACTGCGGCCTTTCGTTTTGCAGAAGGCCCAAATGGTTGGCTGCTACTGTCAGGCGGATTTGGCGTAGGTAAGACGCATTTAGCGGCCGCCATTGGCAATATGGCCATGGAGAACAAGCATGAGGTGATCTTCATCATGGTCCCTGATCTGCTTGACCATTTACGATCCAGTTATGCGCCGGAGAGCACAGAAACGTACGACGAGTTGTTCGAGCGACTGAAAGATATCCCACTGCTCATTCTAGATGACATGGGGGCGGAGAGTTCGACCGCCTGGGCTCAGGAGAAACTATTTCAACTACTCAGCCACCGCCATCTCCGCCGCTTGCCAACGGTGATTACAACCAACAAACCGATCAACGCTTTCGAACCCCGCATCCGTTCTCGTCTCATGGATCACGATTTGATCGATCACTACCAGATTTTGGCGACCGACTATCGCGGTGGAGGCTATGTCGACTATCTGGTAGAACTCAGCGAACTAGATCTACACGCACACCAGACTTTCGAGAGCTTTGAGGTGCCCCGCAGCGGCAGACAGCGACATGATATAGAGGCGTGTCGCAAGCTCGCGTGGAACTATGCGGATGCGCCAGAGGGTTGGCTTATCTTCTACGGTGAACCTGGCGCCGGCAAAACGCATCTCGCAGCAGCGATCGCCAACCATGTCAGACTGGCTCAGCCCCAGGTGCTGTTTATTTCACTACCCAAACTTCTCGATCACCTACGAGCTGCCTTTTCTCCTCGCAGTATCTTGCCCTATGACGTTCGTTTCGAACAAGTTAAACAGGCTCCGCTATTGGTTTTGGATGATCTACATGGAAAGGTGAGTTCGCCCTGGGCTGCCGAAAAGCTATTTCAACTTGTCGACTACCGTTACTTGACTCGAAAGCCCACGGTTTTCACATTGGGGGAGAAGAGTAAAGACCTGCAAAAACTCACAGCGGAAGACCCACGTTTGGTCTCCCGCTTGAAAGATGAAAGTATTGGCTTGATGTGCTACATGGTGAAAACATCCGGCAACATGCGCGGACGCCAGACACGTTTCAAAAGTGAAGAGGGCGAGCTGGAGTATTGATCGAGATGGTGTGGTGAGGATACAAAGCTATCCTAGATTGTAGACCTGGAAACCGGAAAACCGGGTGGTTGCGCATCGATGTTTGCCTTGATCCCGGTCTACTGTCCTACTGGTATCCGGTCTACTCAAGCAGAAACGGATGGTGATGAACCCGCAATGTACGATGAAAGCTGGCCGAGCAAGAAGGCCTGATCGGAGATGACGGCTTTTACCACATCACCGATAGAAATGATCCCAACCAACTCGTGATTGTCGATTACAGGGAAGTGTCGATGGTGTTTCTCGGTCATCAGAGCCATACACTCGTCGATAGATTGCTCAGGTCGTACCACCAGTACGCTTTTTGTCATAATGTCTGATACGAGTGTCGTGTAGAGTGAGCGGCCAGTCAAACCGATTTTGCGAGCATAATCCCGCTCCGATACTATCCCGCAAAGGCCCCCATTGTCGAGTACGGGCAAGGCGCCGATGTTCTTGTCTGCCATGAGCTGCAATGCTTCGAATACGCCCGTTCCGGGGTTTACTGTCCACACCTCATGTCCTTTCAATGTTAGAAGCTGATTAACAGTGGTCTGCATAGGCTCCCTCCTCTAAATTGATCTGTTCGTTGAGTTATTGACCTCGTTTTGTCTAATTAAAATACTAGGATTGTACAATACTTTGATGGGGTGATCAAGGAGTATCTCTTCCAATAGAAAACCGCTCCAACATTGAAGCGGTTCATCGAATCTTGAAACCTTGTTTTAGTATAGATCGTATTATGCGGCTTGATGTATCAAGCGAGGGCGGAATTTGTATCCGTATTGGATGAGCCCCTCATCACCTTCGACGCTCAATTTGCGGGTTACCATCTCTACCGGCATGCCGATTTGGACATCATTGGGGTCGATATCGGTGAGTTGCGCCGTGAGCATCGGGCCTTCTTCCAGCTTGATAAGCGCTAGACTGTAAGGTGTTTGAGTTTGGAAGCCATCAGGGGCTTCATAAACGGTCGTGTGACTATATATTTCGCCTAGCCCGCTCAGTTGAAAAGGGTCATACGCCGGTTTTGTACATTCAGGGCAGACATCTCTCGGGGGAAAAATTTTGGAGCCACAGTGGTTACAAAGCTCTCCCTTTAGACTATAACGTTGGTTTCGAACTCGCCAGTTACGTGCGATGTGCATAGTTTTATATCTCCTAAGGACCTAGCGATTGTCCAGACTTCGCTGGGGAAATCAGGCCCCGCTGGGGCAGGTAGCAAGTAGCAAGTAGCAGGTGCGAGATCGGTTACAGACAAGGTTGAACTTGCCACTTGCCACAAACATCGGCAAAAAGTTGTCGATCATTTTGAGTAAACGCCTACGATAACGCAACTTACAAAACTGCCTGCCAGGAAAGCAGTGATATGTGAAAGGTCATGAAATGCTCGGTCCTACAACACTTATTGCTCCAATCGGCGCAAGTATAGCCAGTCTTTACTCTCAAAAGCCATCAGGCTAGCGGTATCGGCAGGCTGAGACAGTGTTTGATAGTCGTTGTCTGTGTATTATTCAGTTATAGCCTCTTCGATATAGATATTTCACAATGTATTGTCAAGTATTGTGAGGGCCGGGTTCATAAGTTGTTTTGTAAGCTAATTCCTAATTCTCACCTACCAGAATGTGAGTGAGAATGGTGGCGCCTGACCCGCCAATGTTCTGGGACATGCCAATATCAGCGTTGTTTAGCTGACTTGGGCCGGCGTCACCGCGCAATTGCTGTACGAGTTCTACAATCTGGTAGACGCCGGTCGCGCCCACTGGGTGGCCGCGCGCCTTCAGTCCACCCAGGGTTGTAATGGGCAAATCCCCGTCCAAGGTGATCGCGCCGGAGGCGCCCAATTCGATGCCGCGACCGCGTGGCGCAAAACCGCATGCTTCTAAAGATAGAACCGACATAATGCTAAAAGCATCGTGCAGTTCAAACAGATCGATGTCCATGGGAGCCAATGCTGCCTGAGCATAGGCACGGCGGCTTGACAAATAGGAAGCTTCCAGAAATAAGGGATCTCGGCGGTCATGTACGGCCAGCGTATCGGTGGCTGAAGCAGAAGCTGCCACTCGTACGATTCGCTTGCTGCCACTATACTCTTTAGCCCGATCCACCGGCACTAGTACAACCGCGGCGGCGCCATCACAGATCGGCGAACTGTCCATTACATTGATGGGGGGAGCGACGACCGGCGCCTGAGCATACCGTTCCTTCGAGATGGCCATGGCAAACATCGCATTAGGGTTCCCTATCGCGTTTTTGTGGGCATTAACGGGGAAGGGCGCAAAGGCGCTGTGAGGGACACCGTACTCATGCATATAGCGCTTCATCAGTATGGCATTAAGGGCCAAAAAGGTCGCGCCCTCTGCCACTTCGTACTCCTGATCTGCGGCCAAGGCCAGGCCGGCGGTTGTATCGGCGGGCAGTGTGTCCGTCATCTTCTCGACGCCAGCAACGACGACGGTGTTTGCCATACCGCTGGCGACAGCCATCATGCCAGTTCGGAAGGCCGCCGCACCCGACGCACAAGCCGCCTCGATTTTGGCAGCCTCGATACCTTTCAGACCGGCGAAATCGGCGATAAGGGTTGCCAGATGCTCTTGACCGGCCAGTGCACCTGATAACATGTTGCCCACGTAAAGCGCATCTGCCTGTTCGATGCCGGCATCTTGCATGGCCGCTACAACGGCGTCGTGGCCAAGATGCCGGAGAGATATATCCCATAGTTCGCCAACTGGCGTTTGTCCAATGCCAACGATTGCTACGTCTCTGATCATTTGATTTCACTTATTTCATCTTAAGTTTGCCACGGTAGCGCAGGTAAGTGGCATAGTTGATAGGCGTGCGACGGGCGATGTAGTCTGCGGTCGTCGGGGCAAGCAAGCGCCGGTCCCGGATATTTTCGGTGATCTCGAACGACATGGCATCACTCCCGGCGCCGGAGCCAAAGGAAATGACTAACACAAGATCGCCTGCTTCGGCTATGTCGAACACAGCTGTCAGTCCCAAGATGGACGCTCCCGAATAGGTGTTGCCGATCCGCCCCACCAACAGACCTGTTTCCCATTGTTCTGGTTTGAACCCTAATTGCTTTGCCGCCCTCGACGGAAATTTTACGTTTGGCTGGTGTAGCACCACATGGCGATAGTCGGACGCCTTGCGGTCGAGAGCTTGTAACAACATCTCTCCGGCGCTGACAACATGGTTGAAGTAGGCCGGTTCGCCTGTAAAGCGCATGCCGTGGCTGGGGTATTCGGCAGAGGGGCGTCGCCAGAAGTCGGGGGTGTCTGTCACGTAAGAGAGCGAACCCTCGAACTTCGCCACCGATTCTTGGGCCGGACCGATGATAATGGCGGCGCCACCCGCACCTGCTGTGTATTCCAGGGCATCGCCGGGGCGCCCCTGAGCAGTGTCGGCGCCGATACCCATGGCGTAGTTGGCCATGTCGGATCCAACTAAACCTACGGCAGCGATTATCGCTTCAGAGCCTGCCTTGCAGGCGAATTCCCAGTCAGCAGCCTGGACCATCGGGGTGGCGTCAAGGGCTTCGGCGACCACGGTTGAGGTGGGTTTGACAGCATAAGGGTGGCTTTCACTGCCTACCCAGATTGCTCGCAGATCGGTGGGGGCGATGCCGGCGCGTTGTAAGGCATTGCGTGCGGCCTCGATAGACATGGTTACGGTGTCTTCGTCCAGACCGGAGACGGCCTTTTCCTGGATAGGCAAGCCGCTTGTGCCATCTGTCCACAGTTCTGAGACCTCACTGGCGTGCAGACGATAGCGAGGGATATAAGCGCCATAGCCGACGATGCCGACAGGGCGTGAAGGTTTTAGGAGCATAAACAGCCTCGATGAGTTGTCGTTTTTCTTAGTCGTTCACGGATATACACGAGGACACAAATTGTTTGGTTAATAGAATGACGGTAGACCACAACCATCACGCAACACGCAATACGCAACACGTGTCAATCTAGGGCCACACGGAATCCTGTTGAACCAGCATGATTCAGTGATCGCGCCCTGCTTGTTGTCTGCGTTGGTGTAATGACATATGGCCGCGTTGGATACCTTCGGAAACCAAAGCGCGCAAGGCTGCCAGGTTTTGCGCTAATCCCGCAGCTGTCATGATTTCGGAGAGAGTTCGGGCGTTGGGGTTACCGAGGATTTTGAGAGCGGTGCGAGCGGTGGGATGGTGTTTTGTCATGCCGCCAACCGTGCCTACCGCAAGGGGCAGTTCCAACACGCCCACCAACTCCTCTCCCTCTACCATCCATTCTGTCAAAGACCGATATTGCCCATCTCGCGCAGCATAAGCATGGGCTCCTGCTTCGATGGCCCGCCAGTCTTGTCCCGTGGCCAGGGCAACAGCATCTATACCGTTAAAGATACCTTTGTTGTGGGTGGCAGCGCGGTAAGGGTCGGCGACCGCAAAGGCGTTGGCTTCGAATATACCCTGGGCCACATCTGCACCCTCAGATTCATCACCGCTCAAAACGCCGAAGGGTATGCGGCATTGGGCCCTCGCTCGCCGATGATCGCTGAGATTAGAAAGAATTCGCAGCAACGCTCGTCCTTCGGTGATCGCTTCCAATTCGGGTGAAAGGGCTTCGCAAACGGTATTGATGGCATTGGCGCCCATGGCATCTCGGGTATCCATCAGCAAGTGGACGACAAGCATGGGGCCGGCTAGTGTATCCTCTATTTTACGAACTTCCAGATCCAAAGGCCCGCCACCCAGGCGTTTGATAGTGGGATGGAGATGGCCAAGTTCGGCCAGTAATTCCTCTTTGAGAGCTTTGATGCGGTTCACGGCAGCATCCAGGCAGGGCACGTCAAGCAATTGGATCTGGCCTGTCATAACCGGTTCGGTGCTACTCGTCTGGAATCCACCGCCAGCCCGTACGAGACGCGCCGCATTAGACATGGCCGCTACCACCGAAGGTTCTTCGATGACCAATGGCACCAGCATCTCTTGTTTGTTGATGATGAAATTGGGGGCAATGGCGAAAGGTAGATTATAGAGGCCGACAACATTTTCAACCAGGGTATCGGCATCAGCAATGGATATTCCGCCCTCCAATGCCTGGCTCTCGCCTTCATCTAACGCAGCCCAGCTGGCCAATTTTTTTCTGCGCTCGGCCAGGTGAAGCTTATAAAAGCCTTTAAGGCGGCTTGTGTGTTCAGGCATAGGCTGATTTCGGCGTGGTTCAATTTCAGTTTCAATGATCTTTACAGATGACCGAGTGATGTTATCTCAGAATCAAGGATTGAAGATTAAGGATTGAAGATTGAAGATCTCCGTGTGAGACGCATCTTTAATCTTTAGTTATTCCGTAGTTTTGAACTGTACTTTGTAAAGCTTAGGTTCTGTTAAGTTGAACCTTGCCACTTATTTCCTAGCGTTTGTAGACCTGCTTTGTCATGTTTACTGTTCCTTTTACCTTGGTGAGTTGTAAACATCTATCAGGACGGGACAGGGGGTTGAACTTGCCTCTTGCAACGCGCCACTTGCCACAAACATCGCAAAAAGTTGTCGATCATTTTTCGCAAGCGCTTAATGGTTATTGCTAACATAAAAAAGCCCACACACTGTGGTGCGGGAAAGAGCGATGGGTACTCTCTGTAGGCGAGATCCTACCACCTGAAAACTATCAAAAGCTATCATGTGAGCGTGATTTTCAACACATTGTCAGTGAGTTGCCCTGAGTTTACTAGAGTCTGGTAAGCCAATCGGCAATCTGTAAGGTGAACGACTCAATCAGGGCAGGGTTCAACGAGAGTAGAAATCCGATGAGTAGAAGCGGTAGGATAAGCCACGAGAGGCGCAGATTTTCGCGTGGAAGGTCCGTTGCGGTAAGTGGTTGTGAGAGCGCTCGTAATAAACGTATGACGCCCAGTGAAGCAAGAAACATGGCAGCCATTGCCCATATAAAGATCAAGCCGTATGAAACGAATATACTGTCTGAGTTTGCTTCGACCAGGCGAAGTGTTGATATGCGAGAGGGAAACAGCGCCCCTAATGGCCATCCCAGGATAAAGAGTCCACCGGCAACAACGCCAATCGTGGCCACGGGTAGTCGTTCGCCGGCGCCACCGAGCGAGTTATAGGAAGCGTTTTCACCAAAGCGAGTGGTGAGCGAACGTAAAGCAGATGCGAAGAGGATCAGGACCAGAGGGCGGGTCAGAAAGAGCCAGATCATTGCCTGGGTGCCCAACTCACCAGTGATGCTCCACAATAGAAACGCGGCCCCAAAGTCCCAGAGTAATAAGTAACCCCAAAGCTGTCCAAGGCGATTGCTGCCAAATGTGAAGACACCAGCCCATATGAGTTGGATAACTGCCAGCCAGGGGAGTAAACGAGCCGGATCAGCGTAGTCGGCCAGGGGGGGGTAGGTTAAAAGCAAGTGTCGGATTAGCACATAGACGGTGATCTGCCATACGCCTACCAGGAATGCAGCAGTCAAAGGTGGTGCGGTTTCGCCTTGGGCTGTGATCCAACCGTGTAGCGGCACCGGTGTGAGTAACAGGGTCACGCCAACTACGAGGGAGCGCCAGGCACTTATCCATAGTTCGGGGTCATCGGCAGCGATAGCGGGTTGGTTTAGCACCCAGGCTGTGAACAAAAAGAAGGGGAGAGCGAGGGCCGGCCCAATAAGGGTGCGTAGCGCAGCACGCGCGAGTCGAGGACTTGCACCCTGTGCGGGAAAAGCCATGAGGATCGCTGCAACGACCAGCCACAAAGGAGCCCACAACAAAGGTTCGGCGCTGACCGTCAGCAAGAGCGCTGCCAGGATGAGGGGGATGGTAGGGGCCAGTACACGATCACTTTGGATCCAGGCGCTGGTCAGTGCAAAGAGTGCACCCCAATAAAACAAAACTATCGCTGCACCACGAGCCTGATCGTCGAGTTGAAGCACAAAACCAAAGAAGGTGCTGGATCGTGTGAAATCGATGGTCTGTCCAATTATATCTACGGCGCCACTATCGGGCGCGTGCCAAAGCTGCCAGACCAGTAATGCCAGTCCAAGCGCGACGATCACACCTGGTAACCAGGTAAGACGACGAACTAAGCTGGCCACAAGAAACAGAACCAGTAGCCATAGCAGAATGGCTGTGAGTGCGGTCACACTTCCTCCGGATTAGGCCAGAAGCGGGCGCCGTCGACAACGATCAGATAGGCGATGGCAAATCCCAATAAGAGTTCGAGGCTGGCAAGTAGACCGACGGTGGTGACATCGACCTGCAAGGCGTGGATGGCAAAGCTGGCCGCCAATACCCAAAGCAAGATACTTAATCCCCATCGCAAAGGACGATCTCCTAACCCCAGACCGATCAGACCGGCCATTGCCAAAAAGGTAGCATATCGGGCCAGATCTGCCGGAAGTTTTGGTAATGGAAGGGAAGGGCGTTGGCTGTAGATTACAACCAGCAAGAAGAGTAGGAGCGCCAGCCGCAACAGGGTAGATGGGTTCAGTCGCCAAGACGGTTTCCACCAGGGGATGCCTAATTGTTGGCGTTTGACACTATCGACGCGACGTGCTGAGAGAAACCACATGACGCCGACCAAACCTCCCACAACCCATTGCAACAAGGCCCATTCAGGTGGCAGTAGTTGGACAAGCAATATGCCGGCCAAGACCTTAAGAAGGGCAAAAGCTGCCAGTGTCAACCGCCAGTCGCTGGCAGCTAACATGACCATGCTCAACAGAATGCTTATACCAATAGCGCTCTGTTGAGCAAAAGGACGGGTGATTTCCAGGAAATCGGAGAGTGTGGGCACAGGTTTGAGAAGGTGAGAAGATCGTTCTGAGGTAGGATCCTGGCTCGAGTAACCTATTGTCCCGAAAGCAGGATCCAGACGAGCAGAGCCGCGAGTAACATCCACCCGAATTGCCCCGCACCATCGATGAGACCGGAGAGAATACCAAGGGATACCGTCAGACTATGTAAGAGTCTTTCCATACCGGCATAAAGCCATTCCAATCTGGCGATACGAGCAACATAAGTTTGCCACTCGCGCAATGCGCCGAACAAACGCTCATCGAATACTATTAGCAAACTACCGACGAGAAGGGGTGACAGATATGTCAACCAACTGATAGGGTTGGCCAATAAGCCACTGATGCCGGCTGCGAACCCATCTGCAGGAATGCCTGCGATCCCGGCAACGGCCGATGGCGACACACCCCACCACAGGGCTATTGCCGTAACGATAGCGAGTGTGAGGCCGGCAGATCGTGGCGTCAGCCACTGGATTACATCAGCTTCCTCGGTTTCTGGCTGACGGGGATGAAATAGTGAAACGATCAAAAGTGTTTGGGCGATGAGTGTAAGCAACCAGGCAGGAAGTACAGCGGCTGATCCTGCCAATTCGTTGAGTGCCGCAGTTGGCGCAAAACCAGGCGTGAAAGGCAACCCATACAATACAGCGGCGGCGAGGAGCAGTGGTAGATTCCAGCGATAATGCCAGGGCGCCGCGCTGGCAATTGCCCATAGCACTCCCCCTAAGGAAAGGGTGACAAGCGGAAGTACCGCACCCGCGGGCGCAGGTAGGCGAGACAATCCTAACACCAGCAGCGCCCAGGAAGTACGGTTGATCAAAACATATATCCACGAGCGTCTGGTATTTTGATCAGCCCAGGCTGCCAGGGCGCTGCCAAACAGAGCAACGGCTCCCAGCGGCGCCCAGGCTTGACTCGACAGCAGTGGTAAATCGAAGCGGCCGAGCAGGTGCAAGGCGGCCATCGCCGGTATCAGATGTATGGCCAGGTATCGGCCGGGAGCGCGCGGCGCCATCGGCGTAAGCCAGACATGGAATGGATAGACGCCTAGCGGAATAATCGCTGCCAAAGTAAGTAACCATTGGGCTTGGATGTTGAGCGATACCGATCCCAATGGCAGCTCCATGGTGATACCACTATTGAATAGTGCGGACGCAATCAGGAGGAAGGTCGAAAGGATGCCTGCTGACCAGACAAAGGGTGAACCTGAATCTTTTTCTCCGGCCACCAGTCCGACGCTGAACATAAGCAGTGCCCACATGCCGAACAGGCTTATCCAGGTGTCAGAGAGAACGACAAGCCATGCTGATGTTGCAACTAGTAGAGCCCAGTAGAGCGGGTCTACAAATCCTGGCCGCTGGCGCCAACCCGGTAGAGCCACCCCCACAAAGAGGATCAGGCCAATGGCAGCGCCAGCCAACCAGGCCCAGCCATCTAACTGATACCCAAAGGCACTGTTGAGACCGAGCGGCGCCGCCCAATCCAGGTAGCGTGCCTGGATCGAAGGCTGTAGCCGCAGCAGCAACCACAGCAGGAGGACGATTCCTGCCAACCAGAGGGGTGCAGCTTTTTGCACCTTATCCGGCAGACGCTGTCCACTTAAGATCAGTACAAGCGCGCCCAGGCCTAAGATGAGCACTGGGCCCAAGGGTGAAGTCCAAAAAAGGCTCATAGGGTGTGGATTTTAGCACGGGAGCTATCGAAGCGTGAAAAGAGAAGCCAATTCGGTCGAACTCGATCCGACGTATGTACCGTCTGTGGGGTGAAGGGGTGGCAAGGTGAAGGGGTGGCAAGGTGATCACTTCGTCACCAAGTCAACTCGCGCCCGCAGCCTGCTACTTGCCCCAACGGTGTCTGATCTTCTCGGCGCGGTCTGGGGGCAATTTCACGGGAACTCAGGTACATTATCTCGGTTCTGTGCCCCGCCCGCCCTCAATGATCTCGGTTAAAACGTCATCGAAAAAGGCCTGATTACCGTAGAACGATAAACAGGCCTGAATGCAGACAATGCCACGCCACAGGGTAAAGCCAAAATCTTTTAGCGGTGATAGTCGGGTATGACTCGTCGCAAGTGGCAGGCGACATGTCATAAGTTTACGCCGTTCTCGTTTGCTATACGAGGCGCCACCAGCTACAATTCATTGGTATTGGGGCGTAGCTTCGTTAGATCACACGTCCAGGTTTCGTACTTCGCTGGCGTGGGTTGTGATAAAGCGTTTACGTGGGGCTACCTCACCACCCATGAGCATATCGAAGGTCTGGTCCGTGATCGTCGCATCCTTGATCGTGACTTGCAACACCGTCCGTTTTTCGGGGTTCATGGTCGTTTCCCATAGCTGTTCGGGATTCATCTCACCCAGACCTTTATAGCGTTGTACGCCCACTTTTTTGCCGTTGTAGCGGTTCATGACCCGTTCTTTTTCTGCCTCATTATAGACATAATGCTTTTCTCGTCCGGCACTGAGGAGATAGAGGGGTGGTTGGGCAATGTAAAGATATCCTGCGGCAATCAGGGGTTCCATGTAGCGGAAGAACAGAGTAAGCAACAACGTGCGAATGTGCGATCCATCTACATCGGCATCGGTCATGATAAAGACACGATGATATCGTAAGTTATCCAAATTGAACTGATCGCCGATACCGGTGCCCAGTGCGGTGATCAACGCTTGGATTTCTTTGTTCCCCAGGGCTTTGTCCAAACGAGCTTTCTCTACATTCAGGATCTTGCCGCGTAAGGGCAGGATGGCTTGAAAACGGCGGTCACGCCCCTGTTTGGCCGATCCGCCAGCCGAGTCACCCTCGACGATATAGAGTTCAGACTTGGCAGGATCACGTTCCGAGCAGTCGGCGAGCTTACCCGGTAGTGTCATGCTCTCCAAGGCGCTCTTGCGGATGACCAGATCGCGTGCTTTGCGTGCGGCGGCGCGGGCACGGGCGCTGGTCATACACTTGTCCACAATTTTTTTAGCGTCGCGTGGATTACTCTCCATCCATTCGCCAAAGGCCTCGTTGACAGCCGACTCGACCTGATTGCGGACTTCGTTATTGAGCAGTTTCACCTTGGTTTGGCTTTCGAACTGCGGGTCCACGAGCTTGACACTGATAATGGCGGTCAGGCCCTCACGGGTATCGTCACCACTGAAATTGGGGTCTTTATCCTTCAGGAGCCCTTGTTTGCGCGCATAATCGTTGATACAGCGGGTCACAGCGCTACGCAGTCCGGTCAGGTGTGTGCCGCCATCAGGTGTGTTAATGGTGTTGGCGAAAGAGAAGACAGACTCACTGTAGCCATCGGTGTATTGGATGGCGGTTTCGACGATGGATGAATCGAATTCACGCTCGACGTAGACCGGGTCGTGGAGGACGCCACGGTTGCGGGTCAGATAACGCACAAAGGAGCTAACGCCGCCTTCGAAATAGAAGCTCACCTCTTTAGCTTCGTCAGGGCGTTCATCCACCAGTCGAATTCTCAGACCGCGGTTGAGAAACGCCATTTCCCGAATACGCTGGACAAGGGTTTCGTAGCGGTATTCGGCGCCTTCATCGAAAATGGTATCGTCATAAAGGAATCGCTGAATGGTTCCGGTATCATCCTTTTTGGTTTTGCCGATTACGTCCACATCGGTGACAGGAGTGCCTTGTTCGAAGCGCTGTCGGTAGATTTTGCCGTCCCGTTTAATGGTAGACTCGAGCCAAGTGCTAAGTGCATTGACGGCGCTGACACCCACGCCATGGAGGCCACCGGACACTTTATAGCCTCCACCGCCGAATTTACCCCCGGCATGAAGTTTGGTCATGACGACGGTGAGCGCGGGTAAGCCAGTCTGTTTTTGGATACCTACAGGAATGCCGGCGCCGTCGTCGATGACGGAAACGCTGTCATCTTTGTGGAGGATGATATTGATATGGTCGCAGCGTCCAGCCATCGCTTCATCGACGGCATTGTCTACGACCTCATACACCATGTGATGTAGGGCTGCTTGATCGGTACCGCCAATGTACATGCCAGGACGGCGTCGTACGGCTTCTAGGCCTTCGAGTACCTGGATTTGATCGGCGGTATAAGCTGGGGCTGAGACTTTTATGTTAGTTGCCACTCGTTATTCCTTAGAACGGTGCGGGGATTGTTAATCGGATCGGATTTAGTTTTGATGCTGGAGAGAGGTAATGATTCGATTACGGCAATTCGTCTGTAGTCCGCCGTTTGGCTGCGGCTATGGAGGAGCGTATTCGCTGCCAGTGCTGATAGCGGGCCCGATAGAAGAGCAGGCTTGCCACGGCAAGGGCTACGCCGATGTAGGCGCTACCCAGGATACCGATGGGAACACCCCAGGTATTGGCGCTAATCAACAGCCAGATGCGGGAAAATCCTTCGATCAACAGTAAGCTGATAACCAGCAAGCCTAAAGTGCCGGGCAGGTTGCGGCCAACGACATTGACACTACGCCAAACCGCACGGGCCACATTGACACCATCGAGGGCGATGGCACTGATGACAAAACTCAAACCAATACCGATCCAGAGCACGATCCAGATAATCAGCAATGAAGCGAGATTGAGAACCGCTATACCTCCTGAACCGGAGATGAGCAGGAGTAGGGTCATGACGATGATGAGCAGACCGCCAAGTGCCAGGGCTGCGAAGATCAATCCTGCCAGATACAAGCTGGTGTTTAGCCAGATCCATCCGGCGCGACGTACAATGTTTTTTACATTGAATGAATCGGTGTCCAGTGATTGCACGATCAGTGCCAGCCAAGTACTACCGATCAAGAGTCCGGTAATCAGAAATAACAGACCCAACACCAAAACCTGGGCGATGTTGTCAATGAATAGCACCGTCGCCGTTGAACTGATGGCCGTCGAGGTGTCGAGACGTGCCAGATAGGAGGGCAAGCCTGTAAAGATGCCTGCCAACAAGCTAAAGAGGTTGAAGCTGTTTCCGACCAAGCGCAGGTTTTCGATGCTAAGGGCTGCATTTTCTGTCAATTCTGGCGGCAGATCGGGTTGGCTAAAAATCAACTCGATACCCCGTTCCATTAAAGGAGCGATCGACAGCTTTGGACTCAACCAAATGATGAGATCGAGCAGGATTGGCAGCGCCAGCAACCAGGGCCGGCGATTGACGAGAGTAAACCCCCCCTGAATAGAATCGATGACGCCCAGAGGTTTACTCGTTGCTTCTACAGTGCTTTGCATGGTAGCCCTTATTTTACCACACTTCACCCAATTTTACGTAACATTAGTGTGTACTAGAACGTCTGTGCGCTCCCATAATCAAGCCTTTGTTGGCTGCCCCGAGGAAAGGTCTAAACAAGCAGTGAAGGCCGAGACAACAGTAACAAATGGTGGGGGTTTAGACGCGTTTTTCCCCGTGAAACCCTCAACTACTATTACAGCTTCTCACTGCCAGATAGATTCGGGCAGCGCCGACAGCATCGATTGGCGGAATCTACGCCGGGTGATCTGGGCCATCGAGAACCCTTGTAGCACACACACTGCGCATTTACGGAGGCCGGCCCAACTCGCGCCTGGATCTGATCGAGATCAATCAGTCATCGGCCCCCAGCTATAACGGCAGCGCCTGCTTAGCGGGCATGCAGCAGGTCGAGTCCGTCCAATCGCTTGAGGGCAGCAAAGCCGAATTCAGCCAAGCCGCCGTTGTCAACGAAGAAACCACCGACAGCGGCTACACCAAGTACTACTACGTGGGCGGCGACCTGGTGGCCTTCACCCGTAGCAGCGGCTACGGCCAGGACTATGGCAGGCGCTATGTGTTCAAAGATCATCCTTCGA
>JAAENG010000286.1 GCA_024224665.1 Chloroflexota bacterium
CCATGCCGCCCGTCATCAGCCAGAAGCTCGCCATGTTGAGCACCTGATTGTAGGGGTCGCGGTTGGTCAGGATTGGGAAGGCATAGGTGAAGATCGCCAGGTTCACCGCCACATAGGCGCCGTAGAAGGCCAAGTGACCATGGGCGGCAGTGATCTGCGTGCCGTGGGTGTAGTAGTTCACACCGTGCAGCGTGTGCAGGAAGCCCCAGACACCCGCGCCGAAGAAGGCCACGGTGGCAGCACCCAGCGCCCAAAGCAGAGCCGCTTTGTTCGGGTGGTCACGTTTGCCTTTCCACACCATGACAAAGCTGAAGCTCATCATTGCGAAGAAGGGGATCACCTCCAGCGAGGAGAAGATCGAGCCGATCCACTGCCAGTAACCCGGCAGACCGATCCAGTAGTAGTGGTGGCCTGTGCCAAGAATGCCGGAGAACAGCGCGGTTGCTACGATGATGTAGAGCCACTTTTCGATGATCTCACGGTCCACACCGGTCAGCTTCAGAAGCAGATAGGCAAGGATCGACGCCATCACCAGTTCCCAGGTACCTTCCACCCAAAGGTGAACGATGTACCACCAGAACATTTTGTCCAGCGCGAGGTTGGCAGGGTTGTAGAAGCTGAACAGGAACAGCAGCGCCAGACCCCAAAGGCCCAGAAGCAGCACGTTCGTGATCGCGGTCTTACGACCCTTCAGCACGGTCATCGAAATGTTGTAAAGGAAGATCAGCGCCGCAACGACGATGCCTGCCTTAACCCATTTGGGTTGTTCGATGAACTCACGGCCTTCTTTACCCAGCAGCCAGTTGCCCTCGAAAAGGTTGAACACATAGGTCACAACCACACCCAGCGTCCCAAGGATCAGGATCGCAAGCTGAAGATAGGCCAACGTTGGTGAATGGATTTCGCGCTCGCTCTCTTCCGGTATCAGGAAGTACGCAGCGCCGAAGAAGCCCAGCAACAACCACACAATCAGTGAGTTTGTGTGCAGCATACGAATGATGTTGAACGGCAGCAGCTCGGACAGGAAGTTGGGGCTGACATAGACCCAACCAGCCAAAAGCCCACCTGTCACCTGCACAGCGAACAAGATCATGGCCGCCAGGAAGTACCAGTAGGCAATTTTTTGTGTTTGATATTTCATCACTTGTCTCCTCTTGGCGCCTTAGCCCGCCTCGTTGGGCGGCCATCCCTGTGCGTCGATCGTGTTCACCCAAATGAAGAAATCAGTCAGGTCACGAATCTCGTCGTCGCTCAGGTTGAATTGCGGCATCTGACGACGCCCCTCGATGCCGGTTGGTTGGGATTCCATCCACGCCTTCATGACGTCAAAAGCGCCTTCCGGATCGTCATCCACACCCCACCGGGCCATCACGTTTTGCAGTTCGGGGGCAAAATAGGCGCCTTCCCCCATTAAGGTGTGACAGTTAATGCACGCGTGTTTCTCCCACACGTGCTTGCCACGGGCTACGCTGTCCGTCAGTTCGGCGTTTGCAGTCGATTGGGTAACAACGTACCGCACCGAATGCGCCGACAAGATCAAAAAGACCACAATGAAGAACAGCGAGCCGCCATAGAACACGTTACGTGCCATGGTCTTAGTCATGACTTCTCGCATATCGGCCTCCAGCTCAGTTATCCATCATTGGGGATAGAGCCTTGCCCGCGCGAGACGATTGACAATTGTTAAGGTTTCCCTGCTTTTCCCAAAACTCGTACTATGAAGCGTCGCACAGGCCCCAGACGCATTCTATTTATCATC
>JAAENG010000287.1 GCA_024224665.1 Chloroflexota bacterium
ACTCTGGAAAACTTTTTTGAGCTATTTTTTACCCCCGTTTACGCAGGTGCGAACGAGCAAAACCCCCCTGTGTATAGGGTTGCGAACTGCCGTTTTAGACTTTTCCAGAGTTCTCAGTTTGTTAGCAAAAACATTACGTAACACGCAATACGCACCACGCAACACGTTTAACGGCGGCGAATATGCGGATCCATCGCATCCCGCACCGCATCGCCGAGGAAGTTAAAGGCGAGCATAGTTAGGAACAGCGCAATGGCCGGCCCCCAGATCAGATGTGGGGCAGAACGTAAGGCGCCGTAGCCATTGCTGATCATGCCGCCCCAACTTGGCATCGGCGGTTGCACGCCCAATCCGATGAAACTTAGGAATGCTTCGGTGTAGATGTAGGTGGGAATGGCGAGGGTTCCAGCGACAATGGCGGGCCCCAACACATTGGGTAGAAGGTGCTTCCTCATGATTCGATTTCGAGGCACACCTACTGCCTCCGCCGCCTCCACAAATTCTTGATTGCGGTAATGCAACACTTGGCCGCGCGTCAGTCGTGCCAGGCTTAGCCAGCTTACGGCGCCAATGGCCACAAAAATGAAAAGGAGTCCCCCGCTGCTTTGATCTAAATTGATGATCAAACGCTGTAAACCTGATGTCTGATTTACATCTTGCCGGGAAATGGCAGTGAGGTACACCTGTAGCAAAATCACGAGGACAAGGGTGGGGTAGCCGTAAATGATGTCCACCACTCGCATCATCAAGTTATCTATACGGGCACTGGAATAACCTGAGAAAAGGCCATAAGCGACGCCAATCAAAAAGCTGACTCCGGCCCCCACAAAAGCAACGGCAATCGAGACACGCGTGCCGTAAATCAAGCGGCTGAGGATATCACGGCCCAGGCGATCTGAACCCAGCCAGTAGCGATGGCCTTCGAGCTTCTCCGCTGTAGCCATTTCCCCGGGCGTCGCCAGTTTGTCTGAAAAACTTGTCTGTTCAAAGCTAAGTGGCGCGATCTGATCGGGAAATAGAGCGACAATGACAAGTAGGCCGATAAAGAGCGCACAAACGACGACCAGTCGATCTCTGAGCAGATACCGAAAGGTATCATGCCAAAGGCCGCGCGTGGGCCGCTTCGAGAACTCGATGGCAGGTTTTGGCGAATCAGCCCGATTCGCGACTTCTGGGGTCGAGGAAGACATAACCGATATCTACAAGTAGATTAGCGACGACGATGATAACCGAATAGATGACGACAACGGCCATGACCATGGGATAGTCACGGCTGGTAATGCTGGTAACAAAATAGCGACCCATGCCGGGGATAGCAAAGATCTGCTCCACCACCAGCGATCCTGTCAATACAATCGCGGTAATGGGTCCCAGATAGGTGACAATAGGGATGAGCGCATTTCTCAGCGCGTGTTTTGTGACGACGACGCGCGGGCTCAGACCTTTGGCTTGAGCCGTGCGGATGTAGTCCTGATGAAGCACCTGTAACAGACTGGCGCGAGTCAGTCGGGCGATAATCGCCGAGATGCCGGCGCCCAACGTAATTGCAGGCAAGAGCGCATGTCTGACGTACTCCCACACGCCGTCGCTGAGGCTCGCCCATTTAGCGACCGGCAACCAACCCAATTCCAGCCCAAAGATCCAGTACAGGATCGGGCCCAGAATCAGAGCGGGGATCGAAACTCCCAGGATGGCGATAAAGGTGGCGCCGTGATCCAGCCATGTACCATGTTTGAGGGCGGCGATAATGCCGGCCGGTAGGCCGATGATCAGGGCGAAAACCATCGCCCACAGGCCAAGCTGCGCCGAAACCGCCAATCCAGGCATCAAAAAACTCTCTACTGGCCGTCCCCGAAAGGCCAACGATGGCCCGAAGCGCAGACGTACGACATTGCTGAGCCAGGTGACATACTGCTCTGGCAGCGGCCGGTCCAGTCCATAAATCGCTTCCATCTGCTCGACAAGAGCGGGTGGCGTTTTTTCCCGGTCGAAAGGTCCACCGGGCAGGGAATACATCGTCACAAAAGTAACGCCGGTGACGATCAAAAAGACCGGTATAAACCACAGCAAGCGGCGGATGATGACCTGTACCATCAGTAGTATCCGACAAAAAGTGGCGGGTGAGACGTGAAGGTTTTACGCTCACACCTCACCCGCCGGCCAACGATCTAGTCCATTAAGGTCTTATCGTTCGATGCGCCACGTATCCCAATTTACAGGCGCAAATGTGGGAAAGCTTCGCTGAACGTAGGGTTTGGTGAGGATGGTGTAGCCGCGATGGTAGTAGGGAGCGGCGCGCAATTCCTCGCCGAACATGAGTTGTTCGACCTGAGCGTAGAGTTCTTTGCGCACCTCGGGATCTGTCTCGAGGGCAGCTTGTAGTGCCATCTCATCAGCTTCGGTGCATTCGGCTCGCGAGTAGTTGGTGCTGTCGGTGCAGTGGAAGACTTCGCGCACCCAGTTGTTCTCATCGGCATAGTCAGCCCCCCAGCCTAATCGCCACATCTCTGGCATTTCTTCCAGGGGCGTATCAGGGCCGATGCCTGCGATGAAGACCGGCCACTCTTGTGATTCCAGTTGCACATCCACGTTGAGAGCTTCTTTCCACATCGCTTGTAAGGCCTCGCCCAGCGCCTCTTCCAGGCTGCTGGAGAAGTATCGGTAGGTGACAGTGGGGAACCCTTCACCATCGGGGTATCCGGCTTCAGCCAGCCAGGCCTGGGCTTGGGCGACATCGGTCGCCAGACCTACTTCGGGATCGGGTGCGCCGAAGATGCCGGGAGGTGCGAACTGGGTGGCCGGTACGCCTGAGCCCACGACATCTCGCACCATGACTTCACGGTCGATGGCCGCTGAGAAGGCCTTGCGAACCAGTGGGTCATCGAAGGGCGGCTTGGTCATGGTAAAGCCGACATAAGTGGTCGAGGCCCTGGGGCCGATATGTAGCGCTTCGGCTAGGACCGGCTCTTCCAAGATGCGGGCCATTTCCTCAGCAGGTAAAGTGCCGGGGCCGTCGCCAGCGATATCCAATTCACCCGATTCATAGAGGGCGACTTCGGTATATTGGTCGGTGATGATATCCACTTCGACACGGTCGATCTGGACATTGTCCGCATCATAGTAGTCTGGATTTTTCACGAAAGCCATACTCTCGCCATGTTTCCATTCTTCGAGTATGTAGGGGCCGTTGGAGACGACATTTTCGGCTTCGGTCCAGGCATCGCCATGCTCCTCGATCGCCCATTGCGGCACCGGTCGCAGCGTCCACAAGCTGGATATGGCCAGGAAATAGGAGGCCGGTGCTTCCAGAGTGAATTCGACGGTGTAGTCGTCAAGAGCGGTCACGCCCAATGTATCGAGATCATATTCATCGGCTGATACATCGGTCTGATTGATAGCCTGGGCGTTTTTGATGATATAGAGCACATAGGCGTAAGGTGAGGCGGTCTCAGGCATGATGGCGCGCCTGACGCTGTACTCGATATCGTGCGCTGTCACCGGCTTGCCATCTGTCCACATGGCGTCGTCACGAAGGTGGAAGGTCCACACCGTGCCATCTTCAGATATATCCCAATGGGTCGCCAGTTCCGGCTCGATGTCAGCCGTTACGTTGTTGATATTGGTCAGACCCAGGAACATGCCCTCACTTGAGTTGATGGCGTAGGTGTCTTGTGCCAAGTTGGGGTCGATCGAGGTAGGTTCGGCGCCCATGCTCGTGCGCAGAACGATTTCTTCCGCCACGGCCTCTTCAGCGGGTGCTGTTTCCTCCTCCGCTACCGGAGCGGCTGCAGGCGCAGGCGCAGCACAGCCCGCACTGACCGCTGCAATCATGATCAAAATGGCCATTGCCATAGCGATCTTCAGTACCTTGTTATTCATAATTCTCCTCCTGGGAAACTACAGTGTTACCGAATTTACTTCAATTTTGCAACAATTATCCGTTGCAACTATAATCGAAAAGCTCGTCGCAGACAATAGTGTTGGGTGTGTGGAAATCGTATCTTGTGTCGAGAGGTAGCGACAGGCGGTTGAGTCTGTTGGGCGCAACTTTTTTGGACAGCATTGCAAGTTGTAGCGCTCATCATCCGCCACGGTTGCCAACACACGTTCGAGCCCGGCCTCTCGCAATGTATCGAGCGCTGGTGATGCATATAAACTATTGAGATCCCCCAACACGGCCACATGCGCCTCAGGGTCGTGCGCAAGGATCTGCTCGTTCATCACCTCTACGTTCCCGGCGGCCTCGGCCGTGCGCCGGGGCTCGGTTGCCTTTATACCGCCGGACATCAAGGAGAAATGATGATTCAACACATACTGTATCATAGGGTGTATAATGACCCCTCAAAGAAACCTTTCAAAGGAGCAAATGCAATGGATTACAGTTATTTAGGTCGCACAGGTTTACAAGTAAGCAGGCTCTGCCTGGGAACGATGAATTTCGGTCCGGTGACCGAGGAGGGCGATAGCTTCGCCATCATGGATCGGGCACTGGAGCATGATATCAATTTCTTCGACACAGCCAATGTCTATGGTTGGAAGCTGGGCGAGGGTATCACCGAGCAGATTATTGGCCGTTGGCTGGCGCAAGGTGGTGGCCGCCGAGACAAAATCGTGCTGGCGACCAAAGTCTATAACCGCATGGGCGAAGCGCCAAACGAGCGAGGACTCTCGGCCTACCACATCCGCAAAGCTTGCGAAGATAGCCTGCGACGGATGCAGACCGACCATATCGATCTCTATCAGATGCACCACGTCCAGCGTGATACGCCCTGGGAAGAGATCTGGCAGGCCATGGAACAGCTCGTGCGCGAGGGCAAGGTGCTGTACATCGGCAGCAGTAATTTCGGCGGTTGGCACATCGCTCAGGCCCAGGCGAGCGCCCAGGCCCGCCATTCTATGGGCCTGGTTTCGGAACAGAGTCTCTACAATCTGGCGGCACGCACGGTCGAGTTAGAGGTCGTTCCCGCTTGTGAGCATTATGGTCTAGGCATCATTCCTTGGAGCCCGTTATCCGGCGGGCTCTTGGGCGGTGTGCTCAAGAAGATCGAGGAGGGACGTCGCGCCGAAGAGCATGTGCAAAAACAGATCGACAAGCTTAGACCGCAGATCGAAGCATACGAAGCCCTTTGTGCAGACATGGACGAAAAGCCTGCCGATGTCGCCCTGGCCTGGTTACTCAAACAGCCTGCCGTGACCGCCCCCATCATCGGACCCCGTACCCAGCAGCAACTCGACGGCAGTTTGCGAGCCCTTGAGTTGCAGCTTTCAGACGAGGTTATGGCAAAGCTGGACGAGATCTGGCCGGGACCCGGCGGTCCCGCACCTGAGGCGTATGCCTGGTAGAAGTCGGGAAACCGGGAGACCAGGAGATCAGTAAACCGGGAAACCGGGAAACCGGGAAACCAGTAAACCGGGCAATTCGTGCCCCATTGTTGACTTTGATGGCCCAACCCGGTCTACCGGTCTACTGGCCTACAATCCCCCCTAAATGCAACCATGCGCCCTTCGCTCACCATGTTCGACAGCGCCCAGATTGATGCCATCCTCGCGCAGGCGAAACGTATTCTGGCCGAAATCGGCGTGGATGTGAAGGGGGAACTACTCAAACAGCGCTTGCTGGCGAATGGTTTGCAGATGGATTCCGCCGGCGAGCGCTTGATTTTTCCTGCGGATCTCGTGGATTGGGCGATCGGCCAATCCCCCTCCTCCTTCAAGCTATACGACCGTCATGGCCAGCTATTCACAGAGCTAGGTGGTGGGCGTGTGCATTTTGTGCCTGGCTCCAGCGCACTACGGGTGCTCGACCATCGTAGCAACGAGACCCGACCTGCTAGCACTGCCGATTTCATCGAGTTTGTGCGTTTGGCAGACGGCCTGGAACACATCGCCTACCTGGCAACCGCCTTCTCTACGCACGATATCGAGCCTCAGGTTTCGGACGTCTGGCGGCTTTATCTCTGCCTGTTGAATTCGCCCAAACCGGTGGTGTCTGGGGCCTTTACGGAGCATGGCGTCCCGCGCATGGCTGAGATGATGGCGCTCTTTCGTCACGATAAAGAGGACTTGGGAGAGCATCCAATGTCGATTTTCACCATCACACCCAGCGGCAGCTTTCGCTATGGTGAAGACTCCTGCCAAAACCTGCTGGATTGTCTCGACTGGGGCATCCCCATCGAACTGGTACCGGTCACACTCATGGGCTTGATCGCCCCGATTACCCTGATGGAAGCGACCGCTTTTCATACGGCAGACGTGCTGGCGGGCCTGACCATGATTCAATGCCTGAAACCAGGCCATCCTGTTTTGTTTGGCGGTGCTCCGGCGGCGTTTCACATGGGTGATGCTACCTCGCCGATGATGGCCATCGAAGCACTGCGGCTGGATGTGGGTTATGCTATCGTGGCTCGGAATATCGGCCTGCCCAGCCAGGCTTATATGGCCTTGAGCGATGCGAAGTCCCTGGATGCTCAGGCTGGGGCCGAGACCTTCGGCAGTGCCATGCTGGCTGCTTTGGCCGGGATCAGTTCGGTGTCCGGGCCAGGCTTGCTCGATTTCGTTAGGGTTTTCAGTCTGGCGAAATTGGTCTTCGACAATGAGATATGCGGCCAGGTCTTGCATTTCGTCCGGGAGCAGTCCTCATCAGGGGCTCACTCAGCCGTGGAACTCGCCCATGCTTTGCTTGAAGACGATCACCTTTTGACACACCCACACACGCTGACTCGATGGCCGCATGAACTCTATCTGCCCGGACCTGTCTATGATCGTAAAAACCGGAATACTTGGCGGAAATCAGGAAGTCGGGATCTGCAACAGCGAGTGTTGGCCGAACTTTGCGAGCGTCTATGCAAATACCAGCCGATCGAGACAGATTCCAGAATCAATCTGGAAATGCAGAAGATCGTTCGCTCGGGATTGGTGTACATGAACGAACCACCTGATGTGCCGAAGCAAATGGCAACAAGGCAGCGCTCAAAGTCAGTTTTACGCCGGCCACGTCCCAAATCGACAGAGTGATAGAGGCTCTTTCAGAACTTATGAGGCTATACTCGGAAAGCGTATACTTACAGCGTATTCAGTTTGGACACGCAACACGCAACACTCGCTTATCGCGAACCACATAAGATACCGTTGAGCCGGAAAAACTCACTGATTCCCCAAATGCGACATACATCATGATTCTAGTTACCGGAGCCGCGGGTAAAACAGGCCGCGCTGTTATTCAGTCACTTCGCCAGAGAGGGCAGAACGTTCGGGCCCTGATTCGGCGGTCGGCTTATGGAGAGACGCTCAAGCTGCTTGGTGTCACTGACATGGTTGTCGGCGACCTAAGAGACGAGAACGCTGTTCGCAATGCTGTCCGTGGCGCCCGCAGCATCTATCACATCTGTCCAAACATGAGTCCCGACGAAACAAGCATCGGCAGTCTGATTCTACAAGCTGCTGTCGATGCCGGGATTGAGCACTTTGTCTATCACTCGGTTCTTCATCCTCAAACCGAATCCATGCCCCATCACTGGCAAAAACTGCGTGTCGAGGAGAAAATAGTGGCATCAGGCATACCCTTCACAATCCTGCAACCGACGGCCTATATGCAGAATATACTGGCACATCGCCGGCGCATTTTGGAAGAGGGCGTTTTCTCGGTGCCCTATAGCATTCGAGCCCGCGGTGGTCTGGTCGATCTTCTGGATGTGGCAGAGGTCGCAGCCCGAGTGTTGACTGAACCCGGCCATAAGGGCGCCACCTACGAGCTGGTCGGAATCTCCGGCATCTCTCAACAGGAGATTGCGCAGGAGATAAGCACGGTTCTTGAGAGGACTGTTCGGGCCAAGAAAATGGATGTTGATGCTTGGGCAAGCAACGCACGATCTTCAGGTTTAGAACCCTACCAGATCGAAACGCTCGTGCAAATGTTCCACTACTATGATTCATTTAGCTTTGCCGGCAACCTCAATGTTTTGAGTTGGTTAATGGAGCGCCCACCGACGACACTGGCATCATTTATAAGACGTGAATTCATCTGAATTCATTGTCGGCCGATATGCCGTGCGATTCTTCGACCTGCCCGCGTCAGGCATCACTCGAGCAACGGCACACCTCCATATGCGGCCTGGACCATGTTGACAAGTAGGTCGTTTAGCAAGAAGGGTAATTGAGCCTCCGCTCCTCATCTTTCCTCCTGCGCCGACTGCCTCACCAAACTGCTGGATGCTGCTGCACGCTCCAGTTCCATGATCGAGAACATCAATGGCTTGCTAAAACAATTCTTGCACAACCGCCGTGCCTTTCGCAACAGCGACACCCTCCAGAATTATCTCAACCTCTTCACCCTCTGGTATAACACCCATCTCTTTGCCCGAGGCAAACGCAAGGGACAGAGTCCCTATCAACGCGCTG
>JAAENG010000288.1 GCA_024224665.1 Chloroflexota bacterium
GCCATAACACCCTGCGATACTAACATGTTTGGAGGCCGGTTCAGGCCTTCTGAACCTCCGAAATGGGGGGTTATGTTGACGAACCTAGGTCGAAACCTGGTGACACATTATGTCTCCAACTCATTTAGGACGCACCCATATGATTTTGCTATCGTCCCGCCGATCGCAAGATCGTTTCGAATGATCCTATTGATCCGCGGGCCGTGAGGTTGACACTGAGGGGAGTCACCGAAATGACACGTTCAACAGCAAATGCATAGATATCCGAGTCTTTTTCAAGGTGATCATAGTCGATACAGACTTCGTAATCTAGCACGCATGGATCTTGCGGCTGCTGGCGTTCAGCGGTCCGACGTGACACATAATAGGATTGCTTACTTTGCGTTGTAATGCGCCAGACGGTATTCATTGTCGCAGAATCAGGCACGTCTATCTTGAGAGCGGCGACGTCGGCAGGCCATGCAGGTCGCGTCAGAGTCTTTTCGGCGAAGTAGCGCAACCAGTAGGCGGCCACGTCCCAATACACATCTGAACCGTGGTTGTAATGATACTCTTTGTGCGTCTCTAATGACACTGCCAGCGAGGGGATTCCCATATCTCCACCCTGTAAGGCCGCCCCAACAGTGCCTGAGATCATGGTATTACTTCCTAGATTTTCACCATAGTTAATGCCGCTCACCACCAGATCCGGGCGTCGCGGCGCCAGTTCCATAACGCCATAAATAACTGCCATCGCCGGAGAGCCCGCAAGGTGAAAGGCATTCCAATGATGTCCATTATGGCTAAGTTCGAATGGGAATATGCGACCATCAAACCCCGAGGGTAAACTGCGAGACATGGCCGACTGTTGTTGAGTGGGCGCTACAATCAACAGATCTCCTAGTTCATGTAGGGCCGAAACAGTAGCATACAGCCCAGGTGAGTGGATACCGTCGTCGTTCGTGATCAGGATCAGTGGTGGCATGAAATCAAATAGAGAAACCGATGATTTGGTGATATTCTAATTATTACGGCTATGTTATTCTGTATTCTGAAAAACCTCAAACGAATTGCACAATAGCGCAAATCCTGGGAACATTTTTTCTTGGAATTCGCCTAAGTGCCATTCAAGTATAGCAGAGGCGTTTATGGCTAGCGAGATTTCGTATGTATAGGTTGGTTGGAAGTGGCATTTGCCTGAAAATGGGTGTATGATCAGAAGGTAAACTACAATTCCTGCCAGGATGGCGAGGAACATGATCATGAAACTCATGCGATTTGGATCAGTTCTAGTCCTTGTCCTAGCTATGATATGGACGATGGCAGTCATGCGCGGCAGCGGTACAACGATGGCAAAAGAGATCATCGTTGCGGATTCCGGCAATGATGAACATCTACAGGCCATCGCCTTCAACTGTAATCGGGGCGAATACCTGATCGTTTGGTCAAAAGATGTTGGTGGAGGCGATACTGATCTTTGGGCACAGCGAGCCAGCTTGCGTCCCAGTTACCACTGGATTGGCGCACCCTTTGTCATAGCTGAGTCTGCCAGGCCCGAACAAGCCGCCGCAGTGACATTCAATCCACTGGCCGACGAATACCTGGTTGTCTACGAACTGGTATTTAGTGAAGCCGATGCTGATATCAAAGGCCAGAGGATTGCGGGTTGGTCTGGCGGTGGGGACAATGGTCCGGAATTAAAGGGGGTTTCCATCGACATTGCAGTCACGGTTGGTAAAGAGACCCATCCTGATGCGTCCTACATACCTGCCACAGCACACTACCTGATTGTCTACGAATCAGATGGAGATATTTGGGGGCGACGCGTCGCTGAGCGAGGTCAAGGTGATAATGGTGGTGAATTAATCGGCGAAGGTTTTGCGATAACTAGCGATACTGTACCTCAGGAGTCGGCGCCTGCAGTGGCCGTAAGCACACTACAATCTTATTTTCTGGTGAGCTACAACTACGAATACCGTACGCAAGATTCTGATCTGCGCGCACAGCGAGTACAAGGCTTGACGGGAACCGGCAGTGAACTGATAAGTGGCCCCATAGATATCGCATATTCTGCAAACGACGAGCATGCAGGCGCAGTGGTCTATGCGCCCCATGTTCAGGCATTTTTTGTCGTTTGGCAATCCGATTCCGGAAACAATCGCGATCTGTGGGGCGCGTGGCTCGACGAACAGGTGATGAACGGCAATCCTACCTTTGTTGGCCCATTTGCAGTTGCCGCAGATGGCACTGCTCTAGAGTTCACCCCAGCCGCAGATATCGATCCAACAAGTGGTGAAACAGCCATTACATTCTCTTATAGGGACGATACGATGCCTCATGTTCGCTTGGGATTGGTTTGGCTGAATCCGAACCCACTTGTCGTCCCCCCCGTCAGCCGCCCGTTGCACGTGTTCCCGGAGCGACCCTTTTCGTTTATCCACCCAGACATCTCGATGTGCCGCGGGCAACCCGACATGGTCTTGGCTTATACTGCTGAAGTCAATGCGGATCAAGAGCATGATGTTCATCTTCTCGCCGCCAGTCGTTGGACTAGTATCCTGCCCCTGATCTGGCGCTAGGTGTTCCGTCCTGCTATGCTACAATGTAGCTATCGAGTATCCATCTCTGTACTCAGTAGATCCAAATTCCTTGTCAGATGCTACGCCATACTGTAAACCAGTTCAACCTGAATACCGGAAAACGGGGGGCATTGCGCCTCCACATTCGCTTCGACGACATATCCCGGTCTACAGGTTTACCGGTACCAGGTCTACAAACACATCGACAATCCACACCCTGGATCTACTAATACTGGTCAAGTCAAACAATGAGCACAAGCGGTAACCCTTATAGCGGCAAACTCATACTAGTGGTCGATGACGAACCTCGTATGATTAAATTCGTTCAGTTCAATTTGGAATTGGATGGTTTCAGGGTAGCAAGCGCCGGAAACGGGCTTGAAGCTGTGGATAAAGTCCGGACCCACCTCCCCGATTTGGTAATCCTTGATGTGATGATGCCGCAAATGGATGGATTCGAAGCGTTGGCGCGGATCCGGGCCGTTTCTGAGGTTCCCATTATCATGCTTACCGTCAAAGATGAAGAAGATGACAAACACCTGGCCTTCAATGCCGGCGCCGATGACTATCTCACCAAACCTTTCAGCCCGCGGGAATTGGGAGACCGTGTCAAGGCGGTTCTGAGGCGTAGCACCGGACCGAGTTCTACCGCTACAGAAGTCATCGAAGTCGATGAACGTCTGCAAATAGATTTCGCCCGCCGTGAAGTCCTGGTAGAAGGTGAGCGTGTAAACCTGCGCCCCACCGAATGGCGGTTGCTCTATCATTTGGTGCAAAATGCCAACTGGGTGATGACCTCAGAAATGATACTGCAAAAGGTGTGGGGCTACGAATATGAGGATGATGTGCAATTGCTACGCATTTATATCGCCTATCTGCGGGGAAAAATAGAGATAGATACCAGTGATCCTCAGTATATTATCACAGACCGTGGTGTAGGCTACCGCTTTGCTATGCCCGACAAATCCTGAGATTCTGCCGCCACCTGTGTCAGTTGGCCACCATGTACCTGGAGCCTGTTGGCCGAGCTAAGGAGTTCGCTATTAAAATGCTCCCAGTCTGTGCTGGTGACAATAGCCTGAGGCACTGACGTGAGGGCATCAACCATCATTGCCCGGCGATTGGCATCCAGTTCTGACATGACATCGTCCAACAGGAGAATAGGAGACTCCCCGCTGGCATGCGTCATCACTGCCACTTCGGCCATTTTACTGGCCAGAGCGGCTGTGCGTTGTTGGCCGCGAGATCCATAGTTTCGCAGATTTCGATCTCCCAGGTAGAACCCAAGGTCATCACGATGCGGGCCTAACAGGGTCATACCTGCCGCCAAGTCGCGTTGGCGTCCACTGTGCAGATGAGCGGTGTAAGAGGCCCTAACCTGCTCGACCGGCAATTGATCATAATAAACCCCCCGCTCGCGTAAGACATCGGTGCTGGGATAGTGGTTGTGCTGGGTGTCAGGTTGATAACCGGGATCGAAACTTGGAAGATAACGCAATTTCAAGCGTTCGTAGCCACCACTCAAATCAAGATGTCGTAAACTGGCTACATTTTCTAGCTCATTGATAAGCCATTGGCGGCGAGCGACCACCACACTGCCGACCTCGCACAGCTTGTCATCCCAAAATCGCAGCTGGCCAGATGCATTATGATGTGGTTTTTCACGAAGGGATCGTAACAATGCATTGCGCTGGCTGAGCGCTTTATTGTATGCGCTCAAGGCCCGACAGTAGGTCGATTCCATTTGGCACAGGGCGATATCCAGATATCTTCTACGCAAGCCCGGTGAACCAGATACCAGATCAACATCCTCAGGCCGGAATAACACAACCAAGAGCATACCCACCAAATCCAGCGCCCTCTTATTATTACCATTGATGCGTACCTGTTTTCGCAGACGGCCGTTACTTTTCCCCGGCATTAAGGTGATGTCAATACGCTCCAGCCGTTCAGACCGCATGAGTTCGGCAGCCAGACGTACATACGAATAGGGCTCATCTCGCACCAACCAGTTTACCAATTCGACTTCACTGCCGGCTCTGGGTGAGCGGCTGGTGGCCAGATAGGTAATGGCTTCCAGCAAGTTGCTTTTACCTTGCGCGTTCTGTCCCTGTACAAGGGTCAGGCCCAAGGGCAAGGCAAGTTCCAGACGCGCATAATTGCGGTAATTTGTTAGTGCCAGGTGTCGGAGATGCATTGCGTCAATTGCGATTTGTGTTAGGCATTAGGTGATCTACGTGCTCGAGATTATAGCACAGCGACAGCTTGTGATAAGATAGCCGCCGTTTTGTTTACAAGATTCATCCAATTGAGGTTATGTTGTGCTGATCGAAAGAACTGATTTACGAAATATCGCCATTATCGCCCATGTCGACCACGGTAAGACCACCCTGGTCGATGGTATGCTCAGACAAGCGCACGTTTTCCGTGCTAACCAGCAAGTGGCCGAACGCGTGCTTGATTCCAATGACCTGGAACGGGAGAGGGGCATCACGATTCTGGCAAAGAATACCGCGATCAGCTTGATCGATCCTGTGAGCGGAGAGCCTGTCAAGATCAATATCGTGGATACGCCAGGCCATGCCGATTTCGGCGGCGAGGTAGAACGCGTTCTAAACATGGTTGATGGCGTGCTGCTTCTGGTTGATGCGGCGGAAGGCCCCATGCCGCAGACCCGCTTCGTGCTCAAAAAGGCCCTGGAGATGGGACACAAGGCGATTGTCGTCATCAATAAAGTAGATCGCACAGGGGCTGAACCTGACCGGGCGCTCGACGAAACCTTTGATCTTTTTATCGAACTCGGCGCCACGGACGAGCAGGCGGACTTCCCGGTGGTGTATGCTGTCGCCACGACAGCACGGGCCGGATTCGACAGCGAGGTAGGACCCGATCTCGGTCCACTTTTTGAAACGATCTTACGCGAAATCCCCCCTCCCAAAGTAGATCCTGATGCTCGGTTGCAGATGTTGGTAACGACCCTGGACTACGACAACTATCGGGGGCTCACAGCCATCGGTCGAGTATTTGCCGGTCGCATTTCCGCGGGGCAGCCTGTTGCACGTTTGACCTTGGGTTTCGAGAACCTGAGCGAACGGGCCAGGTACCTATATGTGCACGAAGGTCTGAACCGGGTCGAAGTGGCGCATGCAGATGCGGGCGAGATCGTGGCCATAGCTGGGTTGGAGGATATTGCCATCGGCGAAACCCTGGCCGACCCCGAACAACCTGTGGCGCTCCCGGCCATTCTCGTGGAGGACCCCACCGTACGCATGACCTTCGGCGTGAACACGTCGCCATTTACAGGGCGCGAAGGTCGTTGGAGCACTTCACGCAAGTTGCGCGAACGCCTGATGGCTGAATTGCAGCATAACGTGGCCTTACGAGTGGACGAAACCGACAGCGCCGAGACCTTCCTGGTTTCAGGGCGTGGTGAATTGCACCTGGCCATTCTCATCGAAACCATGCGCCGCGAGGGCTACGAGATGGAGATCTCACGCCCCGAGGTGATTTTTCGGACAAACGAAGCCGGCCAGACCGAAGAACCTTACGAAGAAGTGCACATCGAAACCTCGCCTGAAACCGTTGGGGCTGTGGTCGAGATGCTTGGCAAACGCCGCGGTGAAATGGTCGCCATGCAAGATTCTGCCAGCGGCACCGTACACCTGACCTATATTGTGCCAACACGGGGATTACTCGGCTTCCGCTATCAGTTTCTCACGGCAACGCGCGGCATGGGCGTCATGCACAGCATTTTTCACGACTACGGCCTGTTGGTCGGCGAGATCAATGGCCGCAGCCGAGGCTCCATCATCGCCTGGGAAACGGGAACGACGAGCACCTATGGTCTTAAGAATGCCGAGGTGCGGGGCGCGCTCTTTGTTGGCCCCAATGTTGAGGTGTACCAGGGCATGGTTGCCGGCGCCCATCAACGCCCCGGTGATCTCGATGTCAATGTGTGCAAGAAGCGAAAGCTGGACAATATGCGCCAGTCGTTTAAGGAGATCAACGAGCGTCTCACCCCTCCCCGCCTGATGAGCCTTGATGAATGCATCGAGTATCTTAGCGATGACGAGTTGCTGGAAGTGACACCGGACAACCTGCGCATTCGCAAGCGCACGCTGCCCAAAAACGAGCGCGATAAGATCAGCAAACGCAGTAAAATTGCGGTGTGAATCAGGGGTAGGAAATGGTACGCGGATAAACGCGGAGGACGCGGATTTAACCCTTTTCTGATCCAGGTCCTCCGCGTACAGAAGATTGAGTCATTTGCTATGGCATTTGCTATGGCATTTGCTCTTCAAGCTATCTACTGCCGTAAATATTCGCACCGTTTGGATCATTGAAACAGGTGAGGATGAGCCAAGATTCGTGACAGTTCATCCGCGTCCTAAATAACCAGGCTGAGGTGACTCTATGATAAAAGAACTAGACACGATTGTTTTGTCACATGATGTAGAAGAACATGGCTTGGAACAAGGCGACATTGGCGCAGTCGTCTATGTTTACAAAAATGAAGCAGTCTATGAAATTGAATTTATCACAGGCGAAGGGGAGACTGTGGCCGTGTTAACTTTAGCACCGAAGGATATCCGACCCATGAATGAACATGAAATTCCTCATGTCAGGGAACTAATCCCTGCATAAGTGATGATCTTATATGGTGGTGTGGTTTGGCCTCACGAGACGCTGATGGCCCAGTCGCTGCGCTCCTTCCGCAACCGATTAACGATGCACTAATCGGTTGCCTATTCCAGACACCAAATTCCTGTTCGGCGACACTCCACCCTGCCTCATCGGGACGACTGCCATGGTTTGCGATGTTGTAACTCAGGCTGGCTAGCTGCGGTGACATCTCATAATGTATCCACAGGATCCACATCGATACGCCAATTGGGGGTGAGGGGCACACCTGATAGCAGTGCGGCCGGATCTTCGCTGCGGAAGAGCATGTGCCAGCGGAATTTCCCCCGTTCTTTGCTGAAAAAGGCGGGGGCCGGACCGATGAGGTCGAAGGAGGGTTCACCAATCCTGTGCGCACGTTGTTTTAGGGCCGCAGCAATACGTGCGGTCTCATCCTGGCAGCGTTCGCGATTGCTATCGGTGAACAACAGGCGAGTCAAGCGCCGATAGGGGGGGTAAGCGTGCTGCTGCCGGAAGGACATTTCTTGCCGATAGAATGCAGCGTAATCGTGGTGGCTGGCAGCGATTATGGCATAGTGCTGGGGGTTGTATGATTGAAAGATGACTTGGCCGCCCAAGGCCGAACGGCCTGCACGCCCCGCCACCTGTGTCAGGACCTGAAAAACACGTTCCGCCGCTCGAAAATCAGGGAGAAACAGCCCGACATCGGCGCTGAGTACACCCACCAAGGTGACAAGGGGCAGGTCCAAGCCTTTTGCTATCATCTGGGTCCCCACCAGAACATCCGATTTGTGGTCGATAAAATCCTGGAGGATATCTTCGTGGCTGGTCTTGCCAGCGGTGGTATCTCGGTCCCAACGTGAGGGGCGGGCCTCGGGAAACTCCGCTTTGAGTGCATCAATCAGGCGTTGGGTGCCTGCACCGAATTTTTTGAAACGGCGGCTACCGCATTTAGGGCAGGCGCGAGGCATCGATTCTCGATGGTTGCAGTGATGGCAGATGAGCAGGTTGCCGCTGTGATGAGTCAAGGGTACGGAGCAACGGGGACAACGCATGACATGGCCGCAATCTCGACAGAACACGAAGGTGGCGCTACCGCGACGGTTGAGAAACAGGATCGCCTGTTCGCCACGGTTCAGCACCCCACGCAATTCCTGCGCCAACGGTCGCGAAAACATGGAGCGGTTGCCCGAGCGCAATTCATCTCGCATGTCCACGATCTCTACCGGGGGCAGTTCCAGCATCTCAGGCTCTATGTGAACAGGCTCCGCCGAAGGTTCTACGGCCCAATGCCCTCTCACACGCCTGGGTAACGACAACAGGGTGTAAACGTCTCGCCGAGCGAGGAACGAACTTTCTAACGAGGGTGTCGCTGAACCAAGTAGAGTGATCGCCCCATTGAGACGTGCCAGTTCGACGGCGGCATCGCGGGCGTGATAGCGGGGCGTGCGAATCTGTTTGTAGGCAGTGTCATGCTCCTCATCGACCACGACAACACCGATATTGGGGAAGGGGGTGAACAAGGCGGATCGGGAGCCTACCACGACATCGATCTCTCCTAATTGCGCCCGCCGCCAGGTGTCAAAACGCTCACCATCAGAGAGTTTGGAATGGACTACCGCCACACGGCCGGCAAAACGGGCGGCAAAACGTCGGACCGTCTGTGGTGTCAGGCTGATCTCCGGCACCAAAACGATGCCCTGACGCCCCGCGGCAACGGCCTGTGCCAACGCCCGCAAATAAAGTTCCGTTTTGCCGCTGCCGGTGACACCATGCAAGAGGTAGGTAGGAGGTGATTGGTTGTCTGGCGACGTTTCGGAATCCAACCACAGCTCCAATCCCGCTGATATACGCTCCCAGGCCAGTTGCTGATCCTTGGTCAATGTGGGTGGTATGTCAGGTTCAAAAACGCGCGCCGCCAGAGGATCGCGCCAGACCTCAACTTCACTGAGCGTAATCAAGCCGGCGGCAGCAAGCTTTCTCAATGAGGCAGCGTCGGTTTGCGTCGATTCGTACAATGACGCCAGCGGGACAGCTGTATTTCCGGAAGCGGCCAAAGCTTCCAGTACAGGTCGGTAGCGTTCTGACCCGCGCATGGTAATGAGCGCGGCGGGTACATCAGCGCCAGGAATGGCCAGCGAAACCCGGCCAGAGGAGCTGATCTCGACCCATTCCTTCGAAGCCAGTGATTTAACCGGCCCGGAGGTGGACCCGACTTGTGCTGATAACTCGGATACCGTGGGTGTGGCCTGAGGATGATCGCAAAACCAAAGGAGGATGTCAGCCTGTTTAGACGCCCGTCCCATGTGCATCAAGCCCTTATCGATGCCCGTGGCTGGTACAGCAAGCTGGGCATGCCTCTCTAACTTCGGTTTCGGGCCACCTCCGCGCACCTCGTCGCGCAGCCGTATCAAACCTTCCTTTAGCAAAACACCAAGAACATCGTCATCAGCCAGGCGTCTATCCAGCTTTCGTAAATCAGATAGCGGCATAGGCTCTTGACGTAGCCGCAAAAGCAACGCCTGTTGAGCCGGAGATAAATGATCTGGTACGAAAGGGGCGCCTGGTACAAATTCCAGCATCACCCGGCTGCGTGCACCAAAACCGGGAGGCAAGATCAACTTCACACATTCACCCAACGGCGCCAGATAATGGCGGCAGAGCCACATCGCCAGTTCGATCTGTTCGGGCGTGAGCGCGGGCGTAGCAGTCACAGGCTCTCCCAGGACTTTGACGCTCACTCCTTCCGGGGCGGTTTCTGCCAAATTCATGATGACGCCTTGCTGCTTTCCCCGTCCGAAGGGCACCCAAACCACCTGACCGGGCAAGTATTGTCCGCGCCGCCCTGTGGGAATGCCGTAGGTAAAAGTTTGGCTTTCAGGACTGAAATCGATCAGTTTTTGCGCATGCCCCTCGTCGCCGGCCTTACGTGGGCGGCGATCGATAGGCACAAGCACACCGACTTGTGCAAAACGCTGTTGGCTTGGCTCAACCACGGCGCGAAGCTTCGCCTCGAACCACCATGCGTGCGCTTGGTGGCAGGTGCAAACTAGGGTATATCGACACGTTGGTAATCAGTACGGGCACGCTCGGCTCTTATGATCGCCCAGAGTTCGCGCGCGGTATCCTGAAGGCGATCATGTCGATTGACGACCGCGTATTTGAACTTGGGCAATACGGCAAGTTCTTTGCGTGCGTAGGCCACGCGAATGGCGATCTGTTCATTGGAGTCGGTTTTCCGATCGCGCAATCGTGTCACCATCTCCTCCTCAGTCGCTGTTGTCAGAAAAACCAAAATCGATCCCGGCAACTTGCGTGACATCGTTTCGGCTCCTTGCACGTCAACGCGCATGATCACGTCCTGGCCCGCCCGCAGCGGTTCGACGATCTCACTTTTGGGCACGCCTTTGTAATCGCCGTAGACCAAGGCGTACTCGAGCAATTCATCATTCTCCATCATCTCTGCAAAGCGCGTCAATGAGACAAAATGATAATCGACACCTTCCGCTTCGCTGGGTCTGGGGCCGCGCGTAGTGGCGGTGACAACGCGATGATAATTGATCCCAAGCTCTTCTAAAGCATCGAGGGCTGAATCTTTGCCCACACCGGATGGGCCGGAGAGAATTAAAACAACAGGGCGTGGCTCATTGGGAACCCCAAAATGACCTTGCTTAGGGACGGTGGATTGTTTGGCTGTGAGTGTAGCTTCAGTCATGGTAAGATCAAAGGTAGGAGGTGAGATTGTTGCGATTGCCAGATCTCTCGTACAATAACAGGTACTTGGAAGTCAGCCGCAGGTGATGGCAGACCGACAATCACTGATATGGAGCGAATCTATGCCAATTTATGAATATTATTGCTTTGACTGTCGCCGCCGGGTGAGTGTTTTTTATCGCACGATCTCTGCTGCAGAGAGGACGGCGCCGGTTTGCCCCCAATGTGAGGGCCAGCGCTTGAGACGGTTGATATCAAAAGTGGCGATTGTAAAATCTGAAGAAGCGCGCCTGGATGCTCTGGCTGATCCTTCGATGCTGGCCGGATTGGATGAGGAAGATCCGCGTGCATTGGGGCGCATGATGCGCCAGATGGGTAGCGAATTAGGTGAAGACATGGATGATCCCGAATTCAACGAGGTCATCGATCGCTTGGAATCAGGCCAGTCTCCTGAAGATATCGAGGAAGCGATGCCGGATATCGGTGGTGATGATCTCGGTGGAGGGATGAGCGGGATGGATCTCTAACAGGTCAGGTGATCTGATGATAGCGCCTGAGCCTGGAAAGTTACAAAAGAGATAATGTCGTAGCGAGGGACGACCGAAGGTCGGGTGACCAACAGTCGGACGACCAACGGTCGGTCATCGCTCGTATTGACAGATATTTTGGCGCGGCACGGGATCGATCAGAACAGCGGCCAGATAATGGGGATCGCCAGCGAGGAGACAGTCCAAAGTAATAGGTTCAAGGGAGCGCCGACGCGAGTAAAATCGAAGAAACGATAGCCGCCAGTGCCGTAAACCATGGTGTTGGTTTGATACCCTACCGGAGTCATAAAACTGGCAGAGGCAGCAAAAGTGATGGCCATGAGGAAGGGGGTAGGATCAGCACCAATGGCTTGGGCGGTAGAAATGCCGAGTGGGGCGAGCACAACAGCGGTAGCCTGGTTGGACATCGCTTCAGTGAGCAACATAGACATCAGGTAGAAAGCAGCTATCAAGAGCCAGGGTGAGGCCGGTCCCACGAACTCGATCACAAGATCGGCAGCCCAGGCTGCCAGTCCCGAATGCGCCATCGCCGCCTCCAAAGAGAGGATACCCGCCAACATCACCAACACGCGCACATCCAGAGCGGCATAGGCTTCATCCAAAGAGAGGGTGCCAACTACGACCATCAAAAAGGCGCCTGCCAAAGCTGCCACCATAATCGGCATGATGCCCAGGATGGTTACGGCTACAACACCCAACATTATCAGAATCGACCAATTGACACGCCGCCGTTCCCTGGGCATATCTACATCCAGCATCAACAGGAAATCGGAATTGAGTTGCAGGATTTGTAGTGCCTCCTTGCGGCCCAGTAGCAGGAGCATATCTCCCACCATCATCGATTCATGCCCCAGTTTACTATACAAGGCCTGGCCTCGGCGCTGTATACCTATGGCAATGGCATCGTATTTCTGGCGAAAGTTCGATTCTTTGAGGGAATGTCCGATCAGGGGTGAACCTGGAGCGATCACGACTTCGGCCAGCCCCACTCGTTCACTGTCCTCGATAAAATCGGCCCCGAGTTTACGAGCGGGTAAAATGCCCAAACCCTCGGATTGGCGTACGGCCAGAAGTTGATCGAGCGGCGCTCTGACCAAGATGACATCGCCCGGCCGTAGGTGGCGAGATGCGCCGGGCAAGCGGATGGTACGCCCATCTCGCAAAATATCCAAGACAGTGATATCAAAACGCTCGTAAAGCTGTAGCTCGCTCAGGCGTTTACCCACCAATGGTGACCCCGCCAATACCACCACTTCACTTAAATACTCACGCAAGCCATATTTGTCGAGTAGGCTATCTTCCTGCTCGCGCGTAGGCAGCAAGCGCCGGCCCAGGGTGAGCATGTAGATCGTGCCCGTGACCAGCACTAAAACACCCAAGGGTAGGAAGTCGAACATCTGGAAGGGTGGCAATCCCGCGCCAACGGCAATGCCACTAACCAAGAGATTTGTCGAGGTGCCGATAAGCGTCATCGTGCCACCCAGCATCGCTCCAAAAGAAAGGGGCAGTAACAGACGAGAGGGTTTCAGGCCGGCGTCGTGTGCGATCTTAATCGTCAGGGGAATGAAGACCGCTACCACGGCCGTGTTGAGCACAAAGGCACTAAGGACAGCGCCCGTGGTCATCAGAAGCAAAATCATGCGGGTTTCGCTATGTCCGGCAACTCGTGTGATCTGCTCTCCCAGCGTCTTCAAAGCCCCGGTGTGCTGCAAACCTGCACTAAGGACGAACATCGCCCCGATGGTGATGGTTGCTGGATTCGAAAAACCGGCGACCCCTTCTTGTGGCGTGACAATGCCTAAAACCATGAGTGTGATCATAATGCCTAAAGCAATAAAATCCACGCGCACACGCTCGGTGATAAAGAGACCCACCGCAACGATCAAGATTACCAGGACTGCGAGACCTTCAAGTGTCATAGATAAGATGTCTTGGTTACTGTCTCGGTTTTTCTCTCAGATCTGATTTTACTGCCACCCATCAGTATCCAGACCATGCCGCCAATCAGCATGATCGCAGTCACAATCGTTAACACAATGAACACACCTGGCACAAACACATTCCTCCTGGTCTTCAAGCGGAGCGGCGGCGGGCGTATTGTACAGGATTCCTGCTAATCCTACCACTCTGGCCAGACTGCCCAGAAAAAAAGCTGCGGTCAACCGCAGCTTTTTTATGATATCAACATTTGAGGCCTATGCAATTGTAAAAGTATGAAGAGATTTTGCGATATTGTGATCACTTGCAGACGTGATGATCTGACAGACAAGTCTACTCGAACTTTCTAAGCACAGAAACGACTTTTCCATGCACTCTAACCTGGCTGGAGTGGAGCCAGAACGACCGATAGGAAGGGTCTGGATTAGCGGGGCGCAACTCCACCTGGTTGCCTTGGAGATAGAAGCGTTTGAGGGTGGCTCCGGCCTCTTCCGGGGGATCGAGGATCTCGGCGACAGCCATTTCGCCCGTTTCCACCTTGGGCTGGCTACGAACGATGACGATATCGCCGTCATCCACCAGTGCGTCGATCATCGAATGCCCCTTGACTTCCAGGGCAAAGGTTTCGCCAGTTCTGGGCAACATGTCGGAAGGCACGGCGATGTTGTTGATTGCCGAGGTTGGGTCATCCAGAACGGGGATCGGATCGCCGGCGGCAATGTAGCCATAGAGTGGCACTTCACGCGCTTTGTGCTTTCCCGCATATCCAACCAATCGCAATCCGCGCGACACCTCACGGTTCCGCTCGATATAGCCCATGGCTTCCAGTTTTTCCAGATTGTAGTTCACAACCGATGTCGAGGATATGTCTGCCGCCGCGCCGATCTCACGAATCGTGGGCGGATAGTCATTTTCCCCAAGATAGGATTCGATGTATTCAAGGATACGTTGCTGGCGTGGACGGAGTGTCATGGTGTGCTCCTGCAAATGGGTGACTTGCGTGCGTCGAATATATGTTCTAGTGCTTAGTATAGACGAACGTATGTTCGTTGTCAAGCCCTTTATCCCAAGTTTCCCAAAAGTTCGACGGTTATTTGGGATAAATCGATTCTGAAGAGGCTGCGCTCCCGAACTTGAGCAGGGTTCTCATAGTCAAGGAATGGTTTTCGCTCAGGGCTTGGTTTCTTATCCGATACGGAGAGATTTCTGCTACAATCAGCAGTTGATCTCAGGCCTGGAACGAGATCACATCACTTCACGTCACTAGGACGTGTTGATATTTCGACGGCTCACCCACACACCGATCAAACGTGGTTTGTAGTAAGCGCTTATGGAAGTTCAGAAAATAGACCGGTAATACCACAAGTCGTCTTGCGAGCCTCACACCGGGATAAAGTCCCGGTGCTACATGACAGCGCCTCATGAATGAGGCTAGTTCGGCAAGAGAAACGATGCGAAATAGGTA
>JAAENG010000289.1 GCA_024224665.1 Chloroflexota bacterium
GGGCCATAACACCCTGCGATACTAACATGTTTGGAGGCCGGTTCAGGCCTTCTGAACCTCCGAAATGGGGGGTTATGTTGACGAACCTAGGTCGAAACCTGGTGACACATTATGTCTCCAACTCATTTAGGACGCACCCAAATATCAATCTACGATCTCAGTTGACAGGTCGAGGAGCAACCATGTTCGATGACCCCACCCTACAAGCGAAATTCGATGCCTGTCCCCAAAAACTTCGGGGCATAATCGAAGAATTTCAGGAAGCATTCCCGGAAGAACGCATCGAAATGATGATAGACTTCTCTGATGCTTTGCCCGATCTTCCGGAACGACTGCTAGATGAGCGTGATACTATGGAACAAGTGCACGAATGCCAGTCGCCTGTCTTTCTGCACACCGAGATCACCAATGGCGAAGTCGTATTCTATTTTGATATCCCGCCTGAAGCGCCCACCGTGCGAGGGTATGCCAGCCTATTGGCCGAATGTATAAATGGCGTTAGCCCTACTGCTGTACTGAACACACCTGATGATGTCTACCGTCTGCTGGGGTTAGACAAGGTCATTTCTCATCTGCGCTTGCGGGGATTGCATGCCTTGATGGGATATATGAAACGGCAGGTACAGGTACAGGTTTGAGCACATCCCCGAAGGTTGGGCCAGGGACGATGAAAACCTGAGGGTACCCAGAAACATTGGTGTCGTCTAAAGTAGTATCATGCACCCAGATCGGAAACGATTATGATCGACAGATTACTGCATACTGCGCTGAACAATGCCAGGAAAGATCGGTAATGGATGCAACGACACCACTCTTTTCACCCGATATCAGTTCCATCGCCATTCTCTCAGATATTCATGGTAATATTCGCGCTCTTGATGCAATTCTTGATGACATCACCGGCCAAAAGGTCGACGCAGTGGCCTGCAACGGCGATCTCATCACCAGCTCAGCTCATGCAGAAGCTGTAGTGAAACGCATCCGTAGCCTCGGCATCCCGACTACACGTGGCAATCACGAACGCTATCTTGTCGAACTCTCGGATCCGGAGCATATCAAGTGGAAGCAAGACAACTGGGCGCCGATCCAATATGATTATCACATGTTAAATGCCGGCGACAGGCAATGGCTATGCGATCTGCCCGAAACTATGTGGCTCTGCAACGGTAGTTCGCCGCTGGTGATGACCCACGCCGCACCGGGAAACGACACCGGCCGGGTAACAGCACAATTCTCTGAGCAAGATTGGGCAAATATCTTCACCGACCTCCCACATCGCTCCACCCTGGTCGGATCTCACCTCCATTGGTTCTGGCAACACCGCTGGCAGCATTACCACTTTATCCGCACTCCCTCGGCAGGATTACCGCTCGATGGTGACACACGGGCAGGTTACATCATTTTGCACAGAACGGAACAGGGCTGGCAGGCGGAACAGCGCCGCTTGTCTTATGATCTGGAGGGCGAACTCGCAACATTCCGACAAAGCGATTATTATCACAAGGGTGGCGTTATCGCACATCTTTTTTGGGAAGAATTGCGTACTGCACGTTGGTGGATCGTTCCCTTCTTTGCCCATCTCCGCCGGGAATCGGCATTTGCAGCCACAATGCCAGGATACACAAGCGGTTATAGCCACGCCGAAATGACATCCGCCTTGAAGACCTTCAATCGCACACTCACGCCCGAGTATCATCCCGGTGCGCTTAGCATTTCTAGCTGACATCCACGGCAACTGGCCCGCATTAGAGGCCGTCTGCACTGAACTGGAGCGCTTACAACCTGACACTGTCATCGTCAACGGCGATCTAATCAACGCTGTGCCTTTCAGTGCCCAGGTGATCGACTACATCCGTAGCAGCGACTGGGTGGTCGTTCGGGGCAATCACGAGTTCTACTACCTTAATTATGGCAGCGAGCGCGACGTTCCCGAAAGCCATGACAGAGAGCGCTGGGGACAACTGCACTGGTTGGTCGACCACCTCTCGCCAGAGCAAGGGAGCTATCTCGCCACGCTGCCCGACGATCTCACCCTTTACTTCCCCCATACCCAACCGATTCGCGTCGCCCACGGTGTTCCGGGCCACAATCGCCGCGGTTTTTATGTAGACCAGCCCGACGATGAGATTGTCCCTGCCATCCAGCATGTGGAGCAATCTACCTTAATCAGCGCTCACTCACACGTTCAGATCGATCGACACCTATCTACGGCGAATCTGCACGCTGATGGTCTCGTTGGCAATCAACACCTTGCCTCGCTTTGGAACAGTGGGCAACAACACCCCCGGCAGTGGCATCTGGTTAATCCCGGTAGTGTGGGCATCCCTCTGAATGGGGACGTGAGGGCTCAATTTGCTATCCTTGAAAACCGCTCAGCAGACACAAGGGATGGAGGCTGGAAGACGACATTCTATCGTGTACCTTATGATCGCCGCTCAGCGCTCGATAGCTACACTTCTAGTGGCATGCTGGAGGAAGGCGGGATCATTAGTGAACTCTTTTATTGGGAATTGGTCACAGCCGAGTTAGAAGTCCCATTCTTTTTCCAATGGGCCCAAGAGCGTTTCCCCAATCTGGACCGACAATTGCGAGACGCCTTTGCCGCCTACAAGGTAGCAACAGGGAGAGATGACTACATTCGTAAGCGAGATCCACTCTACACCGATGCAGGCTAGAGTTGACCCAGGTGCAATGCACTCTCTGCCTAGTTTTGCACATATAATTGGATGGAAAACCTCAGCGTTTAGCTGCCTTCACGAGTGCAATGCACCTTAACTTAACGATATTGACTGATCACTTGCCGTGGCGATGATGAACAACATTCCGCCGTATGGTCCTTCGTTCCAATCGAATACGCCGGCGCTCTGCCGCTTCGTCATAACGGCGTTTTTGATTCTCGGTTTCAGGAATGAGAGCGGGGATCTTTACCCGGTTACCCTGTTCGTCGATCGCGACAAAGGTGAGATAAGCGCTGGAACTGCGTCTGAGTTCGCCCGTTAACGGATTCTCGGCCTGAACGCGAACGCCCACCTCCATGCTTGTATTAAATGCTCGATTCACTTGTGCTTTCAAGATCACAACTTCACCGATACGGATACCTTGACGAAAATGCAGATCGTCCATACTGACAGTCACTACGATCTGGCGGGCATGGCGCATGGCAGCTACACCGGCACAGATATCTATCCAAGACATGATCTGCCCCCCGAATGCTGTGCCCAAACCGTTTGCATGCGGAGGCAGGACTAATTGTGTCATCTCGACATAAGATTCGTAGGCGCGTTTTGGGGCAAGAGATTCGGTCATGAGTCTACTCCCATTTAAGAATACATCGATCTTGAGCATTATGCCTGACCTCGACCTTGCTGCCAACCCCGGATAATATCCGTCATAAGTTCTGAACGACTGAAAAGGGTGGCGAATCTGTTCGCGCTACGGATCATTTGTTGGCTGGCACTCGATTTCGGGTATAATACGTGACTGGCGTCGCCAGATAACGCCAGAGGAAGTCTTATGCTGAGACGTGATGAGGATGTCAATTTCATTATCTACGAGTATGTCAGCGACTTGGTACTGACGCTGTTTGTACTCTATCTTGCGTATCTCGCCCGTATCTATCTCCCCTATGGTGTGACACTGACCGCCGGGGATATCGAATTCACACCAGCGCTCTATGTCACTGTCGGCGCTATTTGGACATTAGTGTTTTACTTGCTAAACGTCTACGACCCACGCAACACCCTGCGCGCTGTTGACGAATTGCAATCACTTCTATTAGCAATCAGCCTCTCTGTCTTTGTCTTTGCCGGCGTGCTCTACCTTTCGTATCGTGATTTACCGCGCCTGCTCTTTATCTATTTCGTTATCGGTGACGTCATTTTCCTCATCTTATACCGATGGGCAATACGTCTGGCGCTACATTGGACAGGCGCCCGCAAACTAAGTACACGGCGAATCCTGGTCATTGGGGCCGGGCGAGTGGGGCAGACGGTAGGGTTACGCATTCATGAGGAGGCCTGGACGGGATTAGAGTTGGTCGGGTTCCTCGATGACGATCCAGACAAGATAGGAAGTAGGGTCGCAGGAGAACAAGTCTTCGGGCCGTTATCCAACGCTCTGGCCATGGTAGAAAAGTTGAACGTCGATGAAGTGATCTTCGCCCTGCCTCTGCGTGCTCATGAGGCCTTGCGACAGCTGGTCATCGCCTTACAAGAGCATCCTGTCCAGGTACGCGTCGTACCTGATGTGCTCGACCTGGCCTTCTTCCGAGCCAGCATGTCTGATTGGGATGGCATTCCTCTGATCGGATTACGCGATCCCGCTATTAGCGGCTTCAATCGTCTGCTTAAACGGACATTCGATCTCATCGTCGCCTCGTTTACCTTAGTGATAACATGGCCGATCATGTTAGTGGTAGCCATCGCCATCAAACTTGATAGCTCCGGTCCGGTCATACTCAGGCAAGAACGTGTCGGTGAGAACGGGCGGCTTTTTCAGGTTTATAAGTTTCGCTCCATGGTCGAAAACGCGGACCAACGCCTTGCAGAAGTGCTCACAGAAACAGCTGATGGCCAGATCGTTCACAAACACCGCGATGATCCTCGCATCACCCGGGTTGGCTGTGTGATCCGCCGTACCAGCATCGATGAGTTACCGCAGATACTTAATGTCTTCAAAGGCGAAATGAGCATGGTGGGCCCTCGTCCTGAGTTGCCCTTTATCGTCGCTCGTTACGAAGCCTGGCAACACAAACGCTTTGCCGTACCACCGGGCATCACCGGTTGGTGGCAGATCAGCGGTCGCAGCGATAAACCCATGCACCTCCATACCGAGGACGATCTCTATTACATCAGTCATTATTCGCCGCTGTTGGATATGCAGATCCTCTGGCGCACCGTCGGCATTGTTTTGAAGGGAAACGGGGCGTATTAACGGGATCGGTTGCACTGGGTTGGAATGAAGCGAGGGGAATCATAATCTGAGCGGGTGCTAAAACGCTCTAGGGGCAAACTCGGTATGGTTCATTTAGCAGCTTGGGAGTTCCTATTGGCAACGTCTTCCAGATTTTGCTCTCCCCAACCTTCTCTGTTACGCTTGCCAGCCGTTATGCTCAAACGATCCGGCGCCTCCCCACCGTCGTTGGGCTATCGCTCACCAATTCACCGACGGAGGTTAATTCAAACGTGAAACTCAAAACATTATTATTTCTTATGCTGATGGTGCTGGCCCTCGGCACGATCCCTATTGCCGCCAGCACGCAGTTCTCGACTACAAACCCTGCCTCAACCTCAGGCCCGGATGCTCCTAACGCCACAGGCTCTTGGGAACGGGTGTGGAAGGGCGAAGGATCGCTCAATGCCCTCGTAGGTTTAGACACCCAAACATTGCTGGCCGTCGGTACCGAGGGCATGATCCTCAGCAGTAGCGATGGCGGCGAGACCTGGCACTACGAAGCTCCCACCCCTGACCAGGACTTACATGATCTCACCCTTTTCAGTGACAAAGCCTGGACGGTTGGTGATGGCGGCATTGTCCTGGGTTCAAGCGATGGTGGCGCCAGTTGGAAACTGCTGGCTTCGGGCCTGGCCTCCAGTCTCAAAGGCGTGCATTTTACAGATAGCCTCAATGGCTGGACCGTAGGCGATGGTGGGGCGATTTTCTATTCCAATGATGGTGGTCAGAACTGGGCGCCCCAAACCAGCGGTATTGCTGCGAACCTGAATGATGTTCGTATGTTTGCAGATGGCCAACATGGTGTGGCGGTCGGCGATGGCGGCACAGTCCTGACGACAACGGATGGCGGATCTACCTGGACGGCACAGGCTGGCATCGTCCCCGTCCATGTGGTATTAGAAGACATCCATACGGAAGGTAGCGAAGGATGGTTCGTAGGCAGTGATGGCAGGATCTATTACAGTGAAAACGCTGGCGATACCTGGTCGGTGCGCTCCACCATCGGTTTACCCCTCACCGAGATCGAGATCGCTCCCGGGCAAAATCAGATCGGTTGGGTGGCAGGGCTTAATGGCAGCGTGGCTTATACCGAAAATGGCGGCCTCTCCTGGCCGCGCATCGCTCCTGCCAGCGCTGGTTACGATCTCCATGCCCTTGGCGCTGCAGATACACAGCATGTGTGGACGGGTGGCCATGTACTGGCCGAACATGACGGTGCCTGGGGTGGCGAACAGAGCCAACCAAGCTGGTTCATCTGGGCCACCGACAACGGCACCATCTGGCGCCATGTGATCGGTGGACACTATCCTCGCTACTTCGGCATCAAGGCAGGATCGGAAAATGTTGCCTATGCCATTGGCGATCATGTGGCTGGACTGAAGACAACAGATGGCGGAAACACCTGGCGCGAGCTTTACGACGAATTCCGTGTTGATCCGGCGGTTCCTCCCACAGCCAATATGCCCGGCGCCTGGTTGATGAACATCGACTGTGATCCAAACAATGCAGATGATTGCACTGCGGTGGGTCGTTCCGGGCTGGTCGTACACAGCAGCGATGGTGGAGAGACCTGGACACGCGAATGGACGGTCGGTTATGGCGGTTTCCTCTATGATGTCAATCGTACATCAGACAAGAGGGGCGTCATTTCCGGCACCCACCACTACTTCTATACAACCAATGGCTCCGAGTGGAAGGAATCTTTACCCGTGATTCGAACCACAGGTATCGACCTGGACATGCTTAACGAAAACCAGGGCGCCATTTCCATCCTCAAGACGAATCCAGGTCCACGCATTACGGCTAACGGTGGTTACACTTACGGGCATCGACCGGCACTACCAAGCGCATACGCGGGCTGGTTCTTCCACGCCATCGATGTATACGATGCCGATGGCAATGAATTACTCGACAACATGTGGTATGCAGGCTGTGCACGTCCTGCCCCGTGGGTTCATGGGAAGCCGTGCGTTTCGACCGGCATCCTGCATAGTACCGATGGCGGTTACAACTGGGACAGCTATACCATAGCCGGCGATAAACGCATGATCCTGGCCATCGAAATGGAAGATGAGAACACCGGTTGGGCCGTAGGCGAAGAAGGCTTGATGCTCTTCACGGAGGATGGTGGGGAGACCTGGTCGTATGTCGATATCCCAGCCGATCGTCATCTACACGGTGTTAGCGTTTTCAGCCGCACACTGGTCTATGCTGCCGGCGAAGAGGGCACGGTCTTTCGTTATGCCGAACCTGATCGCCGCCTAGAGGCTGGCGCGGCCGGCATTACCACGATCGACGGCGACCTGAGCGAATGGACTGACGCCTATCTGCGAAGCATCAACAGCGACGACGCCGATACCATCGAAGGTGATTTGCCCGAGCCGCAAGACCTCAACGCAGATGTGCGCCTGCGCTGGGATGACCAAACACTCTATTTAGGCATCGAGGTGGATGATGCTGAACTGGTAACCGATCCCGCCAACCCCGATCGCCTCGGTGTCGCCCTTGATGGCCTGCAAGATGGACTGAAGGGCGAAGACGATCACAGCTTGATCTTCGGCGCCGACGGCAGTTTATCTGTGAATGGTGCGACGCCACCTGCAGGATGGATGTACGCCATCGACACCAGGGAAGATGGTTATATCGTCGAAGCCGCCATTCCCACCGCTGCCCTGGCCGATGATTTCGAGCATCTGCGGAAGATGGGTGTGAATGTGGCCCTTTATGACATGGCGGCCTCTGAAACCGAACCACGCACTACTCTGATTTGGGCGGGAGAGAGTCTGGACGATGACCCCACCACATTCGGAGAACTCACCCTCTTCCAATTCGACCGCCAGCAACCGCAACTCAACGCCCATTCGCTGGGCCAACTCACCCTCGATGGCGATCTCGGCGATTGGAGCGACGAGGATACTTATACGCTGAACAGTGGTACGGCCGATAGCATCCAGGGACAACCTCCGGCCGATGACGCTGATCTCAGCGCCACCCTGCGCCTACGTTGGTGGGAGGACACCCTGTTCTTCGGGTTCGACGTCAAAGATGACGTTTTCGCACAAGGAGACGCCATCCAGGTGAACTTCGATGTCAGTGGCGATGCCCGCCCCGATCCCACAGACCACGAATTTATCTTGTGGCCCGATGGTAGTGTGACCGACAATGGTGGTGATCCCCAGGGAGTGCTCTCAGCCGGGCAACTCAACCCGGACGGTTACAGTCTCGAAGTGGCGATCCCGGCGGCGATGCTTGGTGGCATGCTCGAATCCAATCAGGTATTGAAGTTCAACTACGGCCTGATCGACGATGATTCCAATGACGCTATGCCCGAACGCCTGATGAACTGGCAGGGCGCATCGGTGGGCGGTATTCAAGCAGACTTTGGTTCGACCATCATGCAACCGCGCAAGATCCTGATCAAGACCGAACGCAATGACCCCCGAATCAAGGATACCATCCTCAGCGCCTGGGATGCAGACCGCAATTGGGGATCGCATGGCACATTGTGGATGCGCCCCACTGAAGAGCAAGTAAGCCCTATCCAGGTCAGTCTGGAAGATCTGCCCGAAGATGCCAATGTCAGTACAGCTTTTCTAGGCGTCTATACGGTCGAGGATTTGGGCGGAGTCCCCTTTACCATGAAACTCTATAGCTTGTTACGCCCCTGGGAAGAGATGGAAGCAACCTGGCCACAGGCAGCCACCGGCTCTCCATGGCAGACAGTTGGGGCTGCCGGGCCTAATGATCGCGCCGCCGAAGCCAGTGCCGAAAGTGCATTGGCGCCGAAAGACAAATCCTCGTGGTTTACCATTACCGAAGATGTTCGAGACTACCTCAGTGGTGAAAAGGAAAACAATGGCTGGCTGATCGTAGGTGAGGCCGGCGCCAATGTCATGGCTCAGATCGCCAGCAGCGATAACGTGAATTCGGATCTCTTGCCCGAACTATACTTCGAGTACACACTGCCTTCAGGAGATTTACCCGACCCGACCCCTGTGGCAACGCCAACACCCACTGCGACGGCGACACCAACGCAAACCCCCACCCCCACCGTCACACCCACACCCACAGCCACAGCGACACCCACAGCGACCAGTTCACCGACAACGACTCCAACAGCTACAGCAACCCCCATCCCTCACTGGCTGCCCTTAATCCAACAGTAAGCGTAAAAAAGCCCCTGGTAAAAAGTCAGGGGCTTTTTTTTTCGAATGATGGTATTTGTTCTGCTATCATCACAGAGCACGGAAGAGGTCTTATGAATAACGTACACACCATAAGCAGTTACCTTATTAACAAACTTTATGCACACGGTGTTCGTCATATCTTTGGCGTGCCCGGCGATTATGCTCTCGGTATCTACAAAGAGCTGGAAAACAGTCGATTGGAAGTGATCAACACCTGTGATGAACAAGGAGCCGGCTTCGCAGCTGACGCATATGCCAGAATCAGTGGTTTGGGAGCTATCTGTATTACCTATTGCGTTGGGGGTCTGAAGGTGGCCAATACGACTGCGCAAGCATTTGCCGAAAAATCCCCTGTTGTTGTGATAAGTGGAGCACCGGGCATCAATGAACGGCGTAAGAATCCACTCCTGCATCATAAGGTCCGAGATTTTGACACACAACTGAAGGTGTTTGAACAGCTTACTGTGGCTACCACGGTGCTCGATGATCCTCAAACAGCCTGTAGCGAAATCGATCGCGTCCTTGGCGCGGCACTTCGATATAAACGCCCGGTATATATCGAAGTGCCACGTGACATGATTTCCGTTCCCGTCAATCCGAGCCGGCCGCCTCCAGAGACAGCACGCATGAGCGATGGCAATACGCTGCAGGAAGCATTGCACGAAACAATTGACATCATCAATGCAGCGGACAAACCTGTGATAATCGCAGGTGTGGAACTACACCGATTTGGCCTGCAAGAAATGCTTCTCCGCTTCCTGGATAAGAGCAATATCCCCGTTGCTTCCACAATCTTGAGCAAATCGGTCATTGTGGAAACCCATCCACAGTATCTAGGCGTATACGAAGGAGCGATGGGTCGAGAAGAGGTTAGGGAATACGTTGAATCAAGCGATTGCCTGATTCTTCTTGGTGTTTTTCTAAGTGACGTCAATCTCGGAATTTTTACAGACCATCTCGACCTGGGGAAGTCTATTTACGTAACAAGTGAGAAGATTTCCATTCATTACCACACTTATGAAGACGTGGAAATAGAAGACTTTGTTCGAGCCCTGGCGGAAGCCGATATCCGCCGTCGAGAAGATTCAGATATCCCGAATCCACCTCCTCCGCAATCCCCTGACCCAGTAACAGGAAACCAAGTCACTGTGCGGTATCTATTTCAGCGTTTGAATTCGTTTTTGGGCGACGATACAGTAGTGATTGCTGATCCGGGCGACGCGATGTTTGCCGCTGTGGATATGACAATTCATGGTGCAGCAGAGTTTATATCGCCAGCCTATTACACATCTCTTGGGTTTGCCGTGCCAGCAAGCCTTGGCATTCAGCTTGCCAAGCCAGCGCTTCGTCCTTTGGTATTGGTGGGGGATGGCGCTTTTCAAATGACTGGAATGGAACTGTCTACGATTGTGAGGTTTCATCTCAACCCCATCATTGTTGTTCTCAACAATCAAGGCTATGGAACTGAACGCCCTATGGTAGATGGTAGATTCAACGATATCCACTTATGGAACTACAGTCGGATTCCAGAGATTCTGGGGGCGGGCAAAGGGTTTGATATCAGAACAGAAGATCAGCTAGAAAACGCATTGCAGGAAGCTCAGAAGCACACGGATAGCTTTTGCATCCTCGATGTTCATCTAGATCCAAATGATAGATCACTGGCGTTAGAGCGGTTGACCACCACGTTAAGCAAACGAATTGGACATAACAATTGATTATCATGCTCGTTCACACCTATCGGGAATTGGAAGCCGGAGATTGGCTCCAGCATTCCCCGGCAGTCAATTCATCGCGCCGGTGCTATCGACGATCATCTTTTCTACGGTGGCTTGCCTTTCTTGCGTCTGTCGTCCTGGGAGTTGAGAGCCCGCAAACCGGCGGGAGTGACTTAAGTTAAGAGCAATCCCCTGGATGTGGTCAATATCCTCAAACTAAGCGCCGCCAGCTATCGCAAACAGATGCAAAATATCTGGTGGGGCGCCGGCTATAACATCATTATGATTTCCCTGGCGGTCGGTATTCTCGCCCTTTGGGGGATTGGGGGATTCCCGTACCGCCTGCTATGGACGCGGTTTTTATGTCTGTTAGTACCATCGTTGTGTATTTGATCCGTTCAGGATGACACAATGGAGAAAGCGTCCGGTGGCAAATCTTTTGGGTGTGTCCTTTTTGAGTTAGAGCGTGCTCAGGCGACCTGCTGATTTGTGCTGGAGATAGGCTGTAGGCGCTTGTGCTTGGCGGCCTGGAAAGAGATTATATTGTCGGAGGGTTGTGAGGCAGGATCGAGAGCGACA
>JAAENG010000290.1 GCA_024224665.1 Chloroflexota bacterium
TAGCAGGCACCTTGCGAGGCAAATGCCCGAGAGAGAAGTAGTTGCCGTGGCCACATGGCATAAGGCGCGGCAGGAGCAGTGGCAGGCTCCTTACCTGGCCAAGCTGCGATATGGATTTGTGTCCCCTGTGCAATCAATGCATAACCTGGAAGCAACATCTGATGTTCCCAACAATTCAGACCACTTATTCTTCCATATGGTCGCTGGTAGACATCCAAATCGGTACCATCGCCCTGTCCCCAGACGATCCTCTCTTCAACGGTAGGTTTGAGTTTGCGGTGTTTACCCAGGATTTCGCCCTCTTTACCGATAAAGAGCAGCGTGCAGTACACGGTTCCAAAGGTGTCGGGATCGAGTTCCACCATACCGATAACAACATCAATCCCGGCCAAGCGTGCCGCGTTACAAAGCTGATCCGTAGTCTGGCTTGGAACCAATACAGCTTGGTCTAAATAGTCGGATGCAGTTTCAAACCATAAATCATCGTGTTCGGGTAAGGACGCATGGAACGGGTAACCTGGCAGCCAAGTTTCTCCGAAAGCGGCAAGCTCGATACCTCTTGCGCCTGCATCTGCGATCAACTTGCTCGCTTTCTCGGTCGAAGCGTCGCGGTCATAGAATACA